>CAZCVM010000099.1:0-7501 GCA_964501965.1 uncultured Leptospiraceae bacterium
AAAAGCGGAAACCAAATCCACAGATGAATTTGGAGACCTGGGCCGATCCTTCAATGAAATGACAGCGTTTTTCCGCAAGCGAATGAAAACCATTGAAAAGCAAAACACTGAAATACAAGAACAAAAAATTATTTTAGAAAAAATTGTACAAGAAAGATCCAAAAAACTGATGGCCCACTTGCAGGATCATCAAAAAAAGAAAGGAACTTTGCTTTTACCGCAGGATTCGCTGCTGACGGATGAAACCATTGATTCCCATAGCAACAATGACTCTAACAATGACTCCAACAAAGAGCACTATATTGCCCGATTTTTCAACAAAAGAAAGCCAGGCTCATTGTACGGGACTATACCGCTGGACCAGCATACATTTGCGATTTTTGCCTGCCAGATAAAAGGACCAGCGATCGGCAGACCCATCCTGCATCGGTATTTAATAAAGAAAATCAAAAAGATCGCTAGCTGGAATAGAAGCCCAGCGGAAATATGCTCCATGCTCAATATGGAATTGATGCATTTGATACATGATCTGCGCTTTTATGTCACAATGTACTATGGCAAACTCAATGTCGGATCAGGTTTGTTTCAATACTGCAATGGCGGGCATTTTCCTTTTTTTGTTTTGAGCAATAACGACAGCAATATTCGATCATTGGATACAGAAGGATTCATGTTGGGCATCATGGAAAAACCGCAATTTCATGACCAGACTTACCGTCTCCAGGAAAATGACCGGTTGCTTATTTTTGCCAGAGATATTTTCTCCAAATTCAAAAAAAATCCAGGGGAAGTCAAAGATTTACTAGCATATTTCAGAAAAAATTTTTCCGACTCAGTGCCAGAAAAATTTGTGGAAAATATTTATTTCTATTTGCACAAAGAATGGAAGCTTCCTTTGCCGTTTTTGCGAAAAACTATTTACATGATTCCGTTTACTGCTCCCTATCAAAATTATGATAAAAAGGGACAGATCATTCCTGGAATGGTCACATACAATCATGAAACAGAAGACCAGGAAGTCTATAGCAATCTTATCCACAGTTATTGGCAGTTTCAGAATGATTCTGAAATCCAAAAAATAATGGAACATATTAAAAAATTGCAAAAAAATGGACAAAGAGAGCAAGCGACTCAGGCTTTGTATGAAAATTGGCAGGCAAAGCCTGACAATTTTATCATTGTGGATCAATTGTTGTCAATATATCTGGAAGATAACAACATCTCCGCCATAAATAAATTGATCAGCCGCTATGAAGACCGTCAATCCAGTTTTGTCAAGCCCTAAAAACGCAGTTTATTTTTTCATGGCTTCATTTATTAAATACGATTGCGGACGACCGATAAAATATCCCTGGGAATAATTGATACCCATGTCTGTTACTTTCCGCAATATGCTTTCATCGCTGACATATTCGGCAACTGTGGCAATTTTTTCTTCCATGGCGAACTGAACAATATTTTTGGTCAAATGATAGGATGTCTTATCCGTGACAATATTGCGGATCAAGCTACCGTCAATTTTCAAAAAATCTATATCCAGTCGAAATATCTGCTCAAAATTGGAATATCCTGATCCAAAATCATCAATCGCTATTTTGCATCCCATTTTTTTGATCCGTTTGATAAACTGTTCCACAATCTCATAATCTTCAATACGGTCTGTTTCAATAATTTCCAATGTAGCGCGTTCGCATACATCTTTATGAATCCGGCTAAATAAATAATCCACAATGTCAGGATTCATTATATCTTCAGGAGACAAATTGATAGAAAATTCCAAATCTTTATCTTTAAAAAACAACAATGCTTTATCAATCATTATTTTGGTGAGAAACGGATACAACCTTGTATGCCGGGCAATGGGCAAAAATTTTCCCGGCAGCACAATATTGAAATCATTTTCTTTTAGCCGCAAAAGACATTCATATTTTTTGATCGCGCCTGTGGTATTGTCCATGATTGGCTGAAAAAACGCCACAATACGGTCCTCATCTATGGCCCGTTTTGTTTTATTGTACCACAATAGATTTTCTTTGACCTTAGATTCATTTTGCATATTGGGATGATACACAAAAAACTCTTTTTGCTGCTGACGGGCTTCTTTCAAAGCTATATCCGCTTTTTGCAAAATGTTTTCCCGTTCTTTGGCAATACCTATGCTTACAGAAATTTCTATTTCTACGCCTTCGTATTCATGTACCTGATTTTTTAAAAAAGTAGTGATAAACCGCGCGATTTCCAATTCTGATATATCTACATTTTGCAGCAATATCACAAATTCATCACGGCTCAAACGGTATAGCGATTTGCGTGGATCAATATTGTGGCCGGCTTTTCTTAGGTAGTTCAGATATTTTAGCAATGAAGCAGCATATTGACGCAAAACAAAATCTCCCACAGCAATGCCAAAAATCTGATTGATATATCGAAATCTATCAATATTTATCAACAGCATAACCGGGCTGGAGTATTCAGGTAAATCTTTGATCAATTGATTGCGATTTGGCAAACCAATCAGAGTGTCCCGATAATGCTGTTTAATCTGCTCAGCTTCGCTTCTTTGTATGCGCCTTATCAAATAAGCAAAACCGAAATGCAGACTGGTTATGGAGCCCAATAGAATGATCACAAGCAAAATACCCAGATACAAAGAAACCATTTGAAAACTGGCCATAGTTTCTGTCACATCCATAGCCAAAAGCATCAAAGCCATTGGCTCATTCATATAATCCCGCAAATATTGTCCGCCGTAAACGCCGAAATATTTTTGTTGATATTTTATCAACTGAAAATCTTTGAAAAAATTCATCTCGGAAATTTTCGCGTCAAAAAACGGAATGCTGCTGGTCATCAAGGAAAAATCTTTTATTTTTTTGTAAGGATAAGAACGCTTTTTCTTTTTAATATAATCATTTTTTATCAATATTGCAAAATGAATATTTTGCAATTGGCTCAGGTTTTTGGTGATAAAATCAACCTTAAATCCAAACTCCAAAGCACCGATATATTTTTCTTTATAGAATGCCGGAGAAAAAACACGAAAATATATTCCGTTTTTACCCAGCTCAAAGCCGGTTGTCGGTTTTTTTGACCGGTTGATTGTGGCCACCATAGGACGAAGCTGACCAAGATTGTCGCCAAATTTTTGCGGTATATGCATCCGCAAAAAAGTGGTATTGTCCGGCAAATGAAAATGCATGATATACATATAAGGATTGGCTTCGCACATTTCCGTATATGTTTCAGCCAGATAATCGTGCACTGCTTTCCGGTTTTTTTGAGCAAACAAACGAAGTACTTTTTCATCCGACAATATACGCTTACCCAGATAAGCATATCTGCTGTTTTCCAATTGCAGCCCGCGCAAAAATGAATCTTTTACCTGGTAACTATGGTTTTTCATGGAATTGAAAAAATGGTCATACAAAAACATGATCCCCAACGAATAAAAAATGACACCAATGGAGATAATAAATAGCACAATGGTATATGTCACCCGCTTTTTCGCGCTGATATAAGAAGCTGGCCGCAGCCAGCGCGATAACCTGGCTGCCCAAAACGCTCGCATTGGTATAGACGATTTGTTATTCATAAATATATTTAATGCACATCATAATGATCATTCGATAACAGGCGCATCAAATCATCCAGGGGCACTGGTTTACTAAAATAATAACCCTGAATATAATCTGAACCATTGTCTCTTAGTAAATGAAATTGATCCCTATCTTCTACTCCTTCAGCAATTACTTTCAAATTCAAAGCTTTTGCCAAGGCTAAAACCATTTTGGCTATAGCTACACTCTCACTATCACCGGGGAGATCAATAACGAAAGAACGGTCTAGCTTCAAATTGTCCAATGGCAATTTTTTTAAGTAACTCAAAGAAGAATAACCGGTTCCAAAATCATCAATGGAGAAGCGGATTCCTTTTTGCCTCAATTTATTGATCATTTTAATATTGGATTCCGCGTTTTGCATCATACTGGTTTCCGTGATTTCCAAAATCAAATATTCAGGAGCTAAGCCGGAATTTTGCAGGGCTTCATTGACATTGCGCACGATCCTTTGATCCTCAAACTGGTGCGCCGTAATATTGACAGTAACATAAATCTTTTTCAGACCTTGTTTTTGCATCAGCGCGTTGTCCATGCTCGCCTGGGCAATCGTCCAGTCATTGATCCGCGTGATCAAGCCGGTTTCTTCCGCTAACGGGATAAACTCTGCTGGCGAAATAATACCATCATCAGGATGTATCCACCGGATCAAAGCTTCCGCTCCAACAATGTTGCCGGATAAAGCGCAAACAATCGGCTGATAATACAAGGCAAAGTTTTTTTCGTCCAATGCTTTGCGCAGCTTGGACTCCAGGACTACTTTGTTGTTTACGTATTGTTCTGTTTGTGCTGAGTAAAAATGAAACCGGTTGCTACCTGACTGTTTAGCATCTGCTAGAGCTTTGTCCGCGTTTTTGTAAATTTCCTGCGCGGAATGGCCGTCATCAGGATATATCGAGATACCTATACTGACACTGGCATATAGCTCTTGCTCATTGACCAAAAATGGATCAATAAAACATTGCATTATTTTTTTTGCCATATCTGACAAATCTCTGGCATTGACCACGGATTCATCAAGCAAAATAAAGTCATCGCCGCCGATACGGGACAATGTTTGTTGCGTGCCAATCACCTGGCGCATCCGTACCGCTGCCATTTGCAGCAAATAATCTCCAGCCAATGGCCCCATGCTTTCATTGACGCTTTTGAAGCGATCAATATCAATAAATAACAATCCAATTTTTAGGCTATTCAATATATTTTTTTTATTTTTGGATTTTTGAGATACAATATTATTTTTATCCATGTCATCAGAAATATTTTCTTCCTTGTCTTTCCGTGACTTTTCTTTATCCAAAGCATTTTTCCGATCTTCCTCTGCCTTGGCAATAGCTTTGTTCAGCCGGTCTTCCATCAAATTTTTATTTGGCAATCCAGTAAGAGGATCATGGTAAGAATAATACAAAATGGCTTCGTCTTTACTTTTCAATTCACTGCGGTCAGAAAAAATAGCAATGTATTTTTCTACGTCACCGAGATCATTGCTAATGCCGGTGATCGTAAGCCATTCTGGATATACTTCGCCATTTTTGCGGCGATTCCATATCTCACCTTCCCAACGTCCTGTCTGAGAAAGATTTTGCCACAATTTTTCATAAAAATCCGGTGTATGCCGGTTTGACTTCAACATCGAAGTACGATGCCCTTTGACTTCATGCTCCTTGTATCCAGTGATCACTTCAAACGCACGATTGACAGATAAAATGACGCCATTTTTATCTGTGATTGTCACCCCTTCTACCATGCTGTCCATTATTTTTGCGTTCAAAGCAACTTCCTGTTTTGCCCGACGCATTTCTGTTATGTCCAATCCATACAAATTGGCTTCACTTGAGGATGGCAAAGGATGAAGAGTGAAAATATATATTTTGTCTTTGAGTTTCAATTCCACATTTTTAGATTTTCTTTTGACCATTGCTTCGTTTAATATATCGCGCCAAAATATAGAAATCTGACCACCTACAGCCGTATTCATATAAGCCAACATATCTTTGCTGGCTGGATTGGCATACAAAATTTTGCCTGAAGAAGAAATATTTATCACTGGATTGGGATTTTCATTGGGAAACCTGGACAATTTATGTGCCTGGTCTTTGTATTCTTTTCTTTCTGTGATATCTTCAATTTGCATTAGAATGCGTTTTTCCGGAATATAGACGAGTGTCACGATTACATACTTTTCGTGGTCCACAGATATTTCAAAAATACCTTCCATAGCTATACGATTTTTTTTTTGGCACACAATGCGCATTGCCTGGATCAATTTGGGCCAATCTGCAAATCTTTGCTCCGCGCTGACATTCATACATTCTTGCACATCTACCCCGAATGCTTGCTCCACAGCAAAATTGTAGTCTTCCAAAAAAAATCCAGACTCATGCCTGAGCCAAATCAATGTGGGCATAGGTGTATTCTTAAACAGAGCTCGAAATTTTTCTTCGCTATGACGCAACAGCAGTTCAAAGCGTTTTTGGGGCCCAAAAGTCCGCACTGAGCTCAAAAATTGTTTTGTACTGCTTTTGGATGTATTTTTGATTCGAAACACAATTTTACCTTAGTTTGTTAAATTTTATTGTATTGAATTTTTTAATGTATCTTGCCGCTCAATTAGGAAAACTAAAAAGACATGATTTTGCTATTCGCCTAAAAATGCAATATGAAAATCACAAAAAAGGCAAAATAACCAGCTAAAAATACATAAAAAACGAAAAAAAAGCATTCCAGATTGACAAAAAATTTCTTATTCCTAGTATAGGCAAAGGGGAAAAGGCTTGGACATAACCAAATACCCCCGATTTAACACACGAAAAACTATCAAGGAGAAAAAAATGCATCCATTCAAGAAACAGCCTCTTTTGCCCCTTCTTTTGGCAATATTGATCGCTTTGCCATTTGTTTTGAGCAGTTGCGGTGCTAAAGAAAAAATCGTAAAAAAACGTCAAGGTGATGTAGAAATCATTACAGCTACCAAAGACAAAAAGCCAGTATACCGTATCGTTTATACCTACAAAAATGGCAATAAAGTCATGGGAGAATACTGGGTCGCTATAGATTCGACAGAAACCTCAAAAGATACCAAAAAAAAAGGAAATATTCTTAGCAACACAGCGATTGCCAAAAAGTATGAAAAAATATTGGCAAATAAAAAAATGAAGATTGGCTTTGAACCCAATCTGGGCAAAGTCGAAGCCGGCTACCGGCTCAACTTTGCCCAAAAAGTGATGTACTATCCGGGAAGCAATAAACCGGCAGCCGTCTTTCGGCGAGGATACTCGGACATTCCCATTGTGGGAAGGTTTCTCATTAAAACCGACCTGGCATACAAATACAATGCCAAGGGACAACTGACAAGAGTCCTGGAAAAAAACCTAAATGTGGATACTTTGCTGCTCAAACAGGGCATCGGCAATGTTGCCAGTATCAATTATGATCAACTTGGTCGTCCGGTATTGGTTTCCAAAGCGATTGGTTCCATACCGCCCACTGTGGAAACAACAAAGTATTACTATCGGAAAAAAACTCCTTTTCTGGCAAAAACTGTCTATGACAAGGTAGGCCTAAATGGATTGAATGTCCAAAAAACCGAAACCATTACTTTTTATTATGCGAAAAAAATCCCCTGGAATGGTCTGAAAAAATACGATTTTCAGGGCAGTTTTGCCGGACTGGTTATCTATGATCATGTCAAACGTAAGAATAAACTCGACGGCAGCAATTTTAGCAAAATGAGCTATGTGCAAAAAGGTTTGTTCTTAAAAAGCATTTATGATTTAGTGCAAATGGAAATGCAAGGACCGCAATGGCGCATGGGTACATTGCCGGACGCTCCCATTCCTTTTGCCAATGGAAAAGAAAACAAAAAATTTGGTGATTATGCCTGG
>CAZCVM010000100.1:0-2134 GCA_964501965.1 uncultured Leptospiraceae bacterium
TTATTTGGATGAAAAGACCGTGTTATCTTATTTGGATTTGCAAAAAGGATTTGGAAAATAAAAAAATATCTATGTCCGGCTGAATATTTATTTTTTTTGTTGACAAGAAAAATTGGGATCCCCCAATGGTTTTTGTTCAGTACGATCCCCTGTAGCTCAGTCGGTAGAGCAGTTGACTGTTAATCAATTGGTCGCAGGTTCGAGTCCTGCCGGGGGAGCACTGGATATGCTTACCATCAAAATCGCAGTTCAAAAAACCTAAAAACAATTTGGATTTGACCGTTGCGGGTATAGGTTCTTATTTTGAAACAGCAAATTCATTATACGCAAACAGATCATTATTCTCCTGGAGTGCTGCACAGCTTGCTACATCCTTTGGTTTTTGTTTTGCTGTTGTGGGTCCTCAAAGTTTTTGAAAAAAACCTGCCCATGGATATTCGGGCATTTACCATTATTCCGCAAAGCACGCAACAGCTTTGGGGTATTTTGACATTTCCACTGTTTCACAAAGACCCGTTGCATTTATTTAACAATTCGCTCCCGCTTTTATTGCTGGGAACATTGTTATTTTATTTGTACGAAAAAATCGCTTTTCGGGTTTTGTTCGTCATTTATCTGGGCAGCGGCATTGTATTGTGGTTCATAGGTAGACCCAGTTACCATTTGGGAGCAAGCGGTATCGTTTATGGCCTGGTGGCATTCCATTTTTTCAGCGGGCTGATCCGAAGAGACAAAAGATCCATCGGTTTGTCCTTGCTTGTCACATTCCTCTACGGCTCTTTTGTATGGGGCGTTATGCCCTTGGCCATCAATAAAAATATATCATGGGAAGGACATTTGGCCGGCGCATTAATGGGCACATTAATGGCCTTTGTATTTCGCAAAACCCAGCTAAGTATACCATTGCATGCCACAGATCAAAAAACAGATAGGGAAGACGACTGGGAAGATGATTTTTATGATCCAGCGGATTTAGCTAAACAAATACAAGACCTTCATCAATATGAAAAAATGCATTCAATTGATTTTGAGGATGAAAATAATGACGACGATGACGATAATATGGAAAACCTTGACAAAAAAACACAATTTTAAAATTTGGTTTTATTCTGAAATATATAAGGAAATTTCCATGAGCCGAAATCTCATCAAACCTTTTCTGCTTTTTATTATAATATTACTTCTCACTCAATCTATCATGGCTCAACAGCCGGATTCTGATAAAAATATAAAACAAACCAACAAATCAGAAACCAAAGCAGATTCTGATTCTAACAGCAATAAAAATTGGCTCGGCCTGGCCATTGCTTTTGGCGGTCCGGCAGCGATCATTGGCGTGGGAGCTACTCAATGGTGGATGGATCATAAGCTGGTTGTTTCCGCAGACAATTTTGTACTCAGAGACCGCGGTTGGTTTGGCAGAAACACTTACAGTGGTGGACATGATAAAATAGGTCATTTTTATTCCAATTATGTGTTCCAATATGCTTTTACTTCTGGATTTGAATATGCCGGATTTGGACGTGCTACATCCATCTGGATGTCCGCAGGAGTGACTTTTTTTGGATTCAATTTAATTGAGGTCTTTGATTCATTTACCGATTATGGTTGGGAATTTGGCGATTCTGTGGCAAATGTACTTGGCCAGGGCCTGGCTATCCTTGGTCAGTTTTATGGTATTGATCACTACATTCAAATGCGTTTGGCGTGGATTCCTTCCCGGTCATATATGAATAAAGAAATGAAACAATACCAATTTCTAGAAGACTACAATGGCCAGCGGTTTTTTCTTCTTATGAATACTTATGGATTTGCCAAAAAATTCCAATGGAATATCGGCGTGTTGAAATATATTGCGCCAGGTCTGTATTATGAATCCCGTGGCTACCGGCCTGAACTGCCGGATGACCGCACCAATGAACGTCAACGCAACCTGGGCGGCGCATTAGTTTTGGACTTCGCTGCTATAAGTAAAGATTTGGGCCCCAAAAGCAGTTTCTGGCGAACTATGGCAACGATATTTCGATTTTATCAACCTTCCATTTTTATTGGCTGGGGATACGATTTCAATAATCAACGTTGGCACCGGCCGGATATGTCTTTGCAGTTCACCGCCCGCTTTCAATAACTTCAC
>CAZCVM010000100.1:2144-7430 GCA_964501965.1 uncultured Leptospiraceae bacterium
TATTGACACAATCATAATAGACCATTACCCATAATAATTGTCCGAAAGATCCATTAAAAATTCCCTAAACCAGGCCGATCAATAATCAACACCAATAGAAAACTCTCCGCGCCAATTGCGCATGGGTTCATACTCCTTGAGGTCCCAGGGAGTGGCGAAGTCCAAACGCAAAATGATGATTGGATGTATCACCATGCGCAGGCCAAACCCAAAACTTGATTTTATGTCCTTAAATCTTGTTTCATCCTTATACATCGCCTGCAATTCATCATCCCAGGCCGCGCCCATATCCCAAAACCACACGCCAGCCAGTCCGGTGATGGCAAAGGGAAATGGCCAGGCAAATTTTATCTGATCAACAAATGGAAACCGAAATTCTACATTCCATAGAAGCTTATTGCGGCCAAAATAACTGCGGTATGGATGACCACGGACAGTATTGTAACCTCCGATCTCATAAAGAAAACTTTCTTTGTCACGACCATGAAGATGTCCGGCCTGAAGACGGAAAGCAAAACTATATCTGTAAAAAAAGAAAAAATAACGCCGAATATCAGCCTCGATTCTGGTCAAATCTATATCCTGTGGCCCGAAGCGCACACTTTGCTCAGCTAAAAGATACAAGCGCCATCCGTCCATAGGATGCCCGGGCCCCCACAAGACATTGTCAAAAACCAGCATACCCGTTACCTGATGCAGATTGCCCATGACATTTGTTTTGTGATAGTATTCAAAAAATTTTTCTTCATGACGCGAGGATTGAAAACGCATATCCGCCCGAAAAAATCTTGTCACAGGATAGGAAACTCCTAAAAACCCGCCATACATATACAATGAAGTTGTGCCAAAATAGGCATCATGAAAAATCTCATTAAGATTGGTCAATGTAATCACATTGAAAAGATTTTTTTTGCGAAACGCGCCCAAATCCCAGTGAATACGTTGTTCTTTGTTCGCATAATTGATTTGAAAATTTACTCCGTCGTCACTATTGGAAAACTCTGTCAACGCAAAAATTTCATTGTTGCCAAGCATTTCCGAAAAATTTGTTTGCGCAAAACCGACCAGGCCGTATTTGGAATATCCCAATGCCAGCATAAAAATATCCGGATTGATATTGTATTGACCGGTATAATTGTTTATCGTTCCATGATGATCAATATTTTGCAATCTGGTATATTTGATATTGTCCAGGGGAGCTTCCGTATCATCAGAAATAGAATTTGCTTTTGATTCCATTTGCATCCATAGAATGTCATATCCATACAAGAAATAAGCATTATAAAGCATTTGATTTTTTTGAGGCAATACTGCCGGGAAAAAAGCACCGCTATTGGTATTGGTCCATTGTTGCAGGTTTTCCTTGATCCACTGCTTATCCGTAGTCCGCGTGTTCAATGCTGGATTTCCTTGACCAATCATTTTGGATAGATCAAGTGAATAAATATTGGATATATTGTGCTTGCGTGCCGAAAAATACAATTTTTGAGCATGCGTATCCAATACCGGATTGGCAACAAACTCAAAAATATCGGGAGATAAACCGGAGATAAATTGCCGAACCGTTCTTTTGACTGTATTGGCTGCGTTCTTAGAATGGCTAGACCAGCCGGACGATACATCCAATACAAAAAAACGAAAATTACGGTGCGACAAATGATTGCTGGCATTATAATTGGCAGCAAACAATATATGGTTTTGGTCCAAAAAAACAGGCTCTTTTTTATCAAACGGATCCGCCAATAAACGGATAGTTTTTCGCGCAGCAATATCGTACACATACAAAGAGCTGCCATGTTTGTCCATACCGATAAACAATACCAGGCCACGGTCAGGATACCAATGCGGGTATTTGATAATCGAGACTCCGACGCTTCGCCTGCGGATTGTTTTGTTCTTTTCCACATTATACCATATCAGGAAATCCTTTTCTCCGGAACGCGCCTTGAACAAGATGGTAGCGTTGTCCTTGCCCCATGTTATTTTATTGCCCAGGGCATCCAGATACAAAATACTATCACTCTGATAACTGTACACTACCCTGCTCAAATTGGCAAAGTCTTCCTTTGTTGTGTCTGTCGACAAATCACCAATCGCAATATGTGTATAAAAATTGTAATTGGAAAAAAAAGCAACTTTGTCCCCGTTGGGACTAATGCTCGGCTTAAAATTGTAAGTGGCATATTTTTCTAAATGATTTGTTTTTAGGTTTTGTTTGCCCTCATCATAAAAATCCATACTATCGGCAGCCGGCCAATACCTTCTTTTGAGCCAGCGGCGCCATTCTTTATCCATCTGTTCAAAATTTTTGTGAAAAGTCTGCCGAAACACATCATCCAAATCCCCGTCAACATCACGAAAATTTTTGATCAACTCGGCTATGGATCCGCGTCCGTACTGTTTAGCCGCAAAATAAATAAAGGATTGACCCAGCTTATAAATACTATAAACCGTTGGCACGCGCAGCCTGGTCATTTGAGCTAAATTGGGGAGCGCGTCATTGTAAATCGCGTCCCGCATAGTCATATCCACGCTTGCGTCCCATCCCAGAGAATAAAACTCTGCCATGCCCTCCATGACCCACAAAGGTACTCTCATAAAAGAAGAACCCATCCGCGAGCTCCAGCCATGCCCCAGCATTATATCAAACTGAAAAGCATGAACCATTTCATGTGTCAGCACATGGCGCAGGTCTCTCATTGAGCCATTAAAAGGAATGACCACTCGTCTGCGCAATAGCTCAGTAAAGCCGCCCGTGCCTTCACCGATCATTTGCGGGATAATGTTTGTATTCTGAAAATCCACAGCCCGTGGATAAAAAATAACCGGTACGCGCTCTGACAAATCATGCCGCAAATCTTTTGTTAGGGCCACAACCGCTTCTTCACCAATTTGTGCGACACTGACAGCAAGCTCTTCAAAGCCCTTCGGATAATACAGCTTTAAGTGTGTCGTAGTTAATATCTGCCAGTCATATTTATGGTAAGTAATTTTGTTTTTGCCAAACGCGTGCAGTTGCAATCCATGACGCTGGTAAATGATCGCGGCAAAAAATATGACGATCATTATTGCCGCTGCCCTAAAGGCGGTCATCACAATGGATTTGTTTGGGATAAAAAAAATTCTCATTGATAATTGAACAAATTGAAACCTGATTCTGGATAATTTTTAACAATATAATCAACCTGATCTTGATGATTGTCAAGAATTTCTTTGATCTCCGGCCACAAAGCTCGATCTTTACCGCGCAACAGCAAATAGCCTTCATTGAAACTGTGACGCATGATTTTGGACAGGTGTGACAATTTGTCTCGAATTTTTACGGATAAATAATAAAAACTTGATTTCAATAAACGAATATTGTCACATGATAATTGGAACTGAATGACCAAAAACTGAAATTCCTGAGAATTCTCCCGTGATATAGCATAAAGCCTTCGATCCAGAAAATAATTGTGAACCATTTCCACTATATCATCCAATAAATCAAGGTTAGCACCCGAAACCTGCAAGACATCAATAATTGGATAAAAATGAGACAGAAAAAAATGAACCCGGTCCAAAATCCATCTGCCTGGCAAAAAATCATCGTCATGGGAACGTATATAAGCAGCCAGGATTAGGTTTTTAGGTTTTAAATCACCAAAATCAGCCAATATAGGCATCAAAACCATATCCTTTTTTTCAGCCCAAATTTTTGGAGAAAACTTTTTGCGAAAAAAAGGATCATTCTTGTAATCCGCCAACTTATAGACCAATGGTTTTTTTTTCTCCACTAAATCTTTGACGATTTTCTCCCCTGGCACAAAGGCAAAGTCTGTTTTTGTTTGATGGTCCAAACCGTTTTGATAAATAATTCGATAGCAATTTGCAAAAGGAGAATAATTTAGTATTGCCAATTGTTTTGCGCCGATAATGCGCGAAGAATATTGGACAGCATTGAAAAAAAGCCTTATCTTTTCTGAATCAGATTTGCGGTGGTCCCATACTTGATCCAGAATATGCGATAAAATATCACTGCTGGTCCATTTTTGCGGCACAATGGTTTGTATTTGGTCTTGCCATTTGGCCAAGAAGGACAAAAATTTCCGGTGATGCTCATCTTCCTGATTGCAAGAAAAATATGACTGGGTAAAATACAAAGTTAATTCATTGTTCCAATAAAAGTCCAGCAATGATTCCAAACTCCAATTTTCTGAGCGGTTTTCGACGTCCGAACCATTAGCTTCGTCCTCTTTGTCTTCTCCGTCACGGATATCTTGAATCAAATCCTTCAAATCTGGATTGAAAGTTTTTTGACGAATCTGTTCTATATGCTGAATGTCTGAAGTTTCATCTTTCACGATCATGCTTCCCTTGTATTGATTGGACGCCTACTTTTGGTTGATATATTTTGCTTTTGCTTTTTCATGCGCCTGGAATGATTTGGTAAACTTGTGCTCGCCATTTCCCTTCAATAGAAAAAATAAAAAATCATTTTCTTCCGGTTCTAGGGCCGCTTGCAAAGAAAACAATCCTGGATTCGCAATCGGGCCAGGAGGTAAACCTGCGTGCAAATACGTGTTGTATGGCGACCTTTTCTCCAAATGAACATACAGCAACCGTTTTTTGGGTTTTTCAAATAGATACTGTACCGTAGCACAAGACTCCAATGGCATACCTTTTTGCAAACGGTTCTTAAACACACCTGCTATAATGGGTCGCTCTTTGCGGACCTTGGCTTCCCGTTCCACAATACTGGCCAATATTACTATTTTATGCCTTTTTTTCGGGTCTTTGGGAAAACCTTTCAGATGGGATACTCGTTGGAAAAATGTTGTCAATAATAAATTAATAATTTTGCTTTTTTCATAATCTGCCGGTATTTGGTAACTTTCCGGAAACAAATATCCTTCTGTGGATGCCGCTGGAATGCCAAACTTTTTGAGTACTTTTTTATCTGAGGCGTATTGCAAAAATTCTTGTCGGGAAGCAAAAAAACCTTTTTGGGTCAGCAAATCACCTATTTGGCGGTTGTTGTACCCTTCTGGAATGGTTACCCGTATGCTTTTCGACCGACCGGATGTAATAATCTGGATAATTTTTGCTGTGGACATTGCATCATTCAATCGATAGATTCCTTGTTTGACCCGTTTCGTATTGCCGCTCATTGTCATATACAAACGGAAAAAAGTGCGGCTACGAATCATGCCTTCTTTGTACAATGCGTTGTTCACCGCAATAGGGCCCATACCTGCTTTGACCCGAAAATCGATTTTCTTTTGGCCCTGGCCTGCTCCGCTATTG
>CAZCVM010000101.1:0-808 GCA_964501965.1 uncultured Leptospiraceae bacterium
CCGAGCTGTTATTTTTCTTGATGATTTCTTTGGTAAGCACAGTAATGGGAAAAAAATCAAATATATTTTGAAAAGACTTATTTATCAGTTTTTCTTTATCAAATTTTTTGAAAAAAACAGGCTGGAATATACTAGGGAACGGCTGAATCTTATTGTCCGCTTTCCACAGCAACCAATGAGAATCATCTTTTTTTTGGTCCCATTCTGCTTTTAGAAGTTTAATATTGGAGACTTCTATGTTCCTTGCATTTGATGATAACAAAAAAATAGGCTCATACAAATCTATAGTTTGAACATATTCGGCAATGGCATGAACTGGGCCGCCGAAAGGTATGACCTGATGCATGATTCGATTGACCCCTGAATCAAGGTCATCCAATAAAACATTCAACTCAGTGGAATTTTGCGATATTTTTTGTTCCAGCAAAAGAGTAATGCTAGAAAATTCTTGACTTATCTTTCCGATGAGAGATTTCAATGAAAATAAAAAATCATCTTTCCATATATTGAAACTTTTTTCAAATTGATTATTTTTGTTAATGATTATGATACATTTATCCATATATTTTCACCCTATATGCTGGGATTGCAAATATAAAATGTGACAAAAACATAGCGAATACAAATGAAAAAAACCAAAAATTTTCATTAATTCAGTTGAAAGTAAGTCATGGGAAATTTGTGTGTCAATTCTTTTACCTGATCTTTTATTTTTAGAATTTTTTGTTCATTTTTTTTAACTGATTGAAACATCATTTATTTGATTTTTTCAAGTAAAATTAAGCAGTAACTTCTGATTTTTCAATAT
>CAZCVM010000101.1:818-2963 GCA_964501965.1 uncultured Leptospiraceae bacterium
ATTTTTTCATCATTATCCAAATTGTCCAGGCAGTCGCAGATCAAATTGCCCACTTGCACAAAATCATCAGCCTCAAATCCCCTGGTTGTCAAAGCCGCAGAACCTAAACGGATCCCGCCGGCAATGGCTGGCGGATTGGGGTCAAAAGGTATGCCATTTTTGTTGATAGTGATACCTGCCTCATCCAACCGATCAGCAGCGTCTTTGCCAGCAATATTCTTTACTGTAAGATCTACTAGCACCAAATGATTGTCTGTCCCGCCGGACACAATACGAAAACCCCGCTTTGTTATGGTCTGGGCCAATACTTTTGCGTTGTTGACAACTTTTGTTTGGTAGTCTTTAAAATCAGGCTGCAATGCCTCGCCCAAAGCCACTGCTTTGGCCATGATCACATGCATCAGCGGCCCGCCCTGTGTACCGGGAAATACTTTGGAATTGATATCTTTTTGCAATTCTTCTGTTGTGAGGATCAAACCACCGCGCGGCCCGCGCAAAGTCTTGTGCGTAGTTGTTGTCGTGTATTGGGCATAAGGTATAGGGCTAGGATGAATACCGGCAGCAACCAATCCGGCAATATGTGCCATATCCACCATAAGTTTTGCGCCTACCTGATCGGCAATCTCTTTAAATTTTGCAAAATCAATAATCCGTGAATAAGCGGAAGCCCCGGCAATGATGAGTTTAGGTTTATGCTCACGAGCCAAAGAGGCCACCTGATCATAGTCAATGGTTTCGTCGTCTTTTTTTACGCCATAAGAAACAACATTGTAGTACCGGCCCGAAAAATTTACTTTAGAACCATGACTGAGATGACCGCCATGCGCCAAATCCATACCTAAAAAAGTATCTCCAGGTTTCATAGCAGAGAAAAAAACAGCCATATTGGCTTGCGCTCCGGAATGAGGCTGGACATTGGCCGCTTGAGAACCAAAAAGCTTTTTCGCGCGGTCAATGGCGATGCTTTCTACTGTATCCATATTTACACAGCCATTGTAATATCGCTTGCCAGGATATCCTTCCGCATATTTATTTGTAAAGGATGAGGCATAAGCTTGCATCACTGCCCTGGAAACAAAATTTTCTGATGCAATCAATTCCAAATTGTCTTGTTGACGTATGTTTTCCGCTTGTAAAGCTTCAAATATTTCCGGATCCTGTTGCTCTAAGTGCTTATAATAAGAAGACATAAAAACCTGCTTTCAAAAATTAGAATATTTTTAAATATCGTATAGTGGTGAGTACAATAGAAATATTGTTTTTTCAGCCGTCAACTCGATTATTTATTGGACAAACAAAGAACCTAGTTTTAGCATGGATATTAAGGATTACTTATAAAATATTGGGACAATTTTTATGAATAAATTCAGAAAAAAGAAAAAAACCATTGGCAAAAAATATTTAATTTTCTTTGGTATTTTTGTGGGATTCTTTTTAGCCCAATTTCATAAAGATATACCTGTCCAGGATTTGAAAAATAAATACGCACAAGCTCCGTCCCATTTTTTGTCGCTTTCCGGCATGGATGTCCATTATCGGGTCGAAGGCAATGGTCCCAATCTTTTGTTGATACATGGCACAGCATCATCCTTGCATACCTGGGATGGCTGGGTAAAAAATTTATCATCTTTTTACCAAATTGTGCGGCTAGATATGCCCGGTTTTGGCTTAACAGGACCACATCCTGAACATAAATATAATATTGAAGATTATACTCAGTTTTTGCATCAATTTTCCCAGACATTAGGTTTGCACTCATTTCATATCGCTGGCAATTCTCTCGGAGGCCATATTGCCTGGCATTTCGCGGCATCCTATCCGAACAATGTAAACAAAATAATACTTCTGAACTCTTCTGGATTTCCAATGAAAAATAAAATATGGATATTTGAACTGACATCAAGGCCGGTCTTGAATAAAGTAGCCAGATATTTTACTCCTCGTTTTTTTATCAAGCGCTCTCTCAAACAGGTCTATTGGGATGATAGCAAAATCAATGACCAAACAATTCAGCGCTACTTTGACATGACCTTACGGCAAGGAAATCGAGAAGCATTGCTGCATCGTACCAGATCTTTTCGCAAAAAGAAGCGTGATCCCCGGCATTTGCTGCAAAAAATAAAAGGTCCCGTATTGATCATTTGG
>CAZCVM010000101.1:2973-7420 GCA_964501965.1 uncultured Leptospiraceae bacterium
CATGATACCTGGATTGACTCAAGCCACGCAAGAAAATTCCATCAATCTATCAAAAATTCACAATTGAAAATCTATGATAATGCCGGCCATGTCCCAATGGAAGAAATCCCAATACAAACATCAAAGGACGCGCATGAGTTTTTATCACGATAAAAGCCTATCCCAAAAATAAAATCGTGCCATTGGCCAAAGAATGACTGATAAACGGGACCCATAAAGTTTTTGCAGCATATCTTTGCCAGGCCAAAACCACTCCAGCAACCAAATACAATAATAAAGAAACAATATCTTGCGATTGATGCACTAAAGCAAAAGCAAAGGCTGAAATAAAAATCGCAGCGATCAAAAAATATCCTGATACGGCTTCCCAGTTTTTCTTCTCATGGTCTTCATCTGATATATGGAAAAAAGCAATCCAATCAAACATTATACCGCGAAAAAAAACTTCTTCTACCCAGGGTCCAACCATCATTGCAAAAAAAAGAACAAAGGCCATGAAAGAAATACCATGCGCTTTGTCCGAAGTGAAAGGTACTTTTTCCCAATAATTGACAATGGCCATCAATCCGGTCAATATCAAAAAACCAAAGCCTGCCCATAGCCAAGATTCGATGTGCCACAGATTTTTCCATCCTTGCCCGGTAAAATATTGCCGGTTTTTGACTTTGATCCACAAAAAAGGAATCAAAAGCAAAAAACCAAAAAAACTAAGCACCAATTGTTCTTGCAATGCGAGGTTTTTCCAAAAATCCAATTGCTGCGTGT
Source organism: uncultured Leptospiraceae bacterium (assembly GCA_964501965.1). Classification (GTDB taxonomy): domain Bacteria; phylum Spirochaetota; class DYNZ01; order DYNZ01; family DYNZ01; genus CAZCVM01. The sequence continues at coordinate 3,739 of CAZCVM010000101.1, forward strand.
GAGATATTAAAAATATTGCTAAGATGGCCATTGTTACAAAAAAAATCACATAATGAAAAAAATTTGCGTTCCCTGCTGGCTGATGATTGGCTGGCTGCTGGCGTATGTACAATGAGTCAGTCTTTGCCCGCAAATCTGTTATGGATTTTTGTATTTCCCCATATATCTTTTCTTTGTTTTGCGATTCAATAGATTGTTTTCCCTTTTTAGCGACTCTGTTTTGTTTGTTATATTGATTCAATTTTTGCAGGTCTTTCAGGGAAAGTTTATTTAGTATTTGCCGTGCAGCTTTTTTGTCGCGCAAGAATATTTGGTAAAATAAAATGTATGCTTTTTGTAGATTGTTTTTCATTGGGGTTGTTTTATGTTGTTGTTTGTTTTGTGATGCGTTGTTTGTTTGTGATGCGTTGTTGTTTTTTGATGCGTTGTAATGACTTTTTATTCCCTTTGTGGAAGCCAAATAGACACCAGTTTAATCCTTTTTGTTGTTTTCTTGATTAAAAAGGTCTGGAGTCCAACATAGTTATTTAAAATCTTACGCCCCTGAGAAACACTTTTTATAATTTTTCGTACAATTATGAATAAAAAGTGGTCGATAGCATAAGCTAAAAGCCAAGACACAGAAACCTTACCAAAACGCCTAGCATCCAAATTCCTCTCATAATCCCTTTGATCCAAATACAAATTAATAATTCCCACATCATCCCCGGGCAACTGATACCTTACTCTCGGAAAATTGCCGGCAATGGAAAACGCTTTTTCGTTTATGTAGCGCAATAGAAGTACCATTAAATCATTTACTGATATATTCAATCTATCTGCTGTTTCTTCCAATATTTGCCGGTGTTTCAATTTTAAGCTTACGCTTGTGTGATTACTATATTTTTTAGGCTTTATACTTTGTCTCATTTTCTTTCCTTTCTTATTAAATCAAAATGTCATGCTCTATTATAAAGAAAGGTGCCTGAAACGCGTTTTGTCCCATTTTTTTTGCAAAAAAAAAATTTAAATAACTATTTGCCTGCTTTCCATTGATTTTAGGTATGCTTCCAAAGGCGGCGCACTGACAGACTTTTTTTGCAGGATAAGATGCCTGGCCCACCAACGCTCCGCGTACTCGCACAAATCTTTCAGATTGCGCCCGCTCAACCCTTCGGTTTGAGCGGATATTTTTTCAAGTTCATCGGTTGTTAGATTCTTTGCATATCCTTTCAAAATCGCCACCCTTTCTTTCGCGTCAGGCAAAGCAAATTGCACTGTATGATCAAATCGACTCAATAAAGCCGGATCCAAATCTTTGCGGCGGTTGGTCGCGCCCAAAGTCAAAATTTCTCCTTTGGTTTCAAATCCATCCAAATAGCGCAATAAAACTGATAAGACACGCCTGGTAGCTTCAAACATTTGACCTTCGCGGCTCCCCGCTAGACTATCTATCTCATCCAAAAATAAAATTACTTTACCCATTGTGCCGGCAATATCAAAAATACGCCGTAAATTTTTTGACGATTCACCATAGTATTTTGAAATAATCGATTCAACCGGAATGTACAACAAAGGTATTCCCACTTCATAGGCAATCATTCTCGCCATAGTAGTTTTTCCTACGCCAGGCGGTCCAGTGAAAAGAATCGCCCTAGGCAAATTTGTATGCTTGTTTTTTATGACCCGGGTTTGCGCTGCCACGCCCTGGTAGATTTCAGGATGCCTCAACGGCAGGATCACACTTTCTTGCACTTCCCTTTTTACCTGGTCATAACCTGATAACGACTCCCAAGTAATGCTTTTATCTGCTTGATAAATCAAAACTCCTAGTTCTTCGAGAATCTCTTCGGGTTTTATTTCCTTGTGCTTACCAAATACCAATCGGTAGCAGTCCAAAACAAAATTTGCCTCACTTATGGTAAATCCATTTTTTCGTTGCGCATGAAAAGAATAATATCCCAACATGCCCAAAAATGAAAATTGAAATTTATTGAAAAAATCCTGTTTTTGCGATGCGTGGTCTTCTTCTTCCCAGGCATAAAACCGATAATCTTCGTTGTTCCAGGCACGAATCTTTATCGTAGCCATATAACGCTTTGCCATTCGCAAAATTTCAGACATCAAATCATGGCTAAAATGTTGTATATGAAATTTGACCCGCAGCTCATTTTGGTCTACTTGAATGGTTATTTTATCACCCAAAGTTTCTTCGCCAAACAATATTCCATTCTCATTGATAAAAAGCTGCTCCATATCCCGCAAATAAAGCAATTCATTATCATTTTTTTTTGTGTCTTGACTCATTGTATCACCGTTTTACCCTTTTAATTTTATGCTTCATTTTTTGCCCATACAAAATTATCGCAGGCAATATAAATATTGATGTGATAAAAATCGAGCTTATCCCACAAAGCGCAGCAATGCCTACGCCCTGAACTCCATTATTGTGCGCAAAATATAGAGATCCAAAGCCAACCATTGTAGTCATAGTAGCCAGGCCAATTGCCTTACCCGTAAAACGCACGGCAAAAATCACATCGTTTGATTCTCGATATCTATGAAAAATATGAACTCCACTATCTATGCCAATACCTATTACCACGGGCACAATTATGACATTGATAAAATCAAAACTTTGTCCCATCATGACCATTAAACCAGTCATCCATATCAACCCGATCATCACCGGAATCAAGACTAAAAATCCATTCACAAAGGACCGAAAATTGAAAGCACTCAACAAATAAACCACAAAAAAAGTATAAATCAATATCCATGGTCCATCATTTTGTATCAATTTCAAAATTTCCGCAAATATCAAATGTGACGATGCTACTTTGATTCCGGGAAAAGATTGTTTCAGTTTTTCTATTTGGTCAGCAAAAAGCAATATATCGCGCCCATGCCCAAAATCTCCATCAGGATACAACAATACAACACTATGCGAATCATCATGATCGCTCATAAAAAGTCGCTTAATGGATTTGGGCAGATTTTTTTCAGCAACCGGCTCTTTGTTGGTTTTGCCATAAAAAGTCCAAATATTTTTTTGGACTCGCGCGGGCAGTAAACCAAAGTATTTCTGATTGCTTTGTAATATATACCTTATTTTTCGTATCCATTCGCTTTTATCTTTTTGACCTTCTGGAACAAAACTAGAAATGCCAATGACTTTCCCAAATTTATTTTCATATTTTTTCGAGCGATCTTTTTTCTGTTTATCAATAATCTTTTCTATATGTTTAACAATAAGCTGTTCTTGATTTTTACTTTGATATACTTTTTCGTTTTGTTGACTTTGGGCCGGTAAAATGATAGACGGAACCTGGAAACTGTTATCAAATTTATCTGCCAACTCTTGATCCAATTTGTAAGCGGGCAATTGTGTATTGCCAGTGATCTTTTGAAAATTGTAATCAAATTGCAAATTCTTTGCCTGGGAGAGAGCAAAAATAGTAATACCAAAAGTAATGATTAGAATTACGCCAGGATACTTAAAAATCATATTGTGAAATTTTGGATGCAAAAAATCTTTCCATACAAATGATAAATGAAATCTGTTTACTACTATAAGCAATGCTGAAGACAAAAAAGTAAAAAAAGCCAACAAAATCAATAACACAGCTATGGCCGCTATCGCCCCAAACTCCGCAAACGCGCGAAAGCCACTAAAAGTCAAACCAGCGAAAGCAATAGAAGT
>CAZCVM010000102.1:0-2501 GCA_964501965.1 uncultured Leptospiraceae bacterium
ATGGGTGATTTGTAAAGACAATTTTTTTGCTAAATCTGTCAATTCTATCACCAATGAAGACAATTCTTCCGAACTGCCAGCATTTGCTTGAGTAAGCTCTCCGATTTGCCCCATAGAATTTACGATTTCATCGGTAGCATTCTTTTGTACCTCTGTGGCATTCGCGATTTCTAAGGTTTTGATTTTGACCTCTTGGACTTCTTTGTCTACTTCCTGTTGGATAAACTTTTCTTTTTCCATAAAAGCATAGATTTTTTTGCTCATATCTTCCAATTGTGATATCGCGTTATTGATAGTGCGGATCAGTTTTACTGTGTCAGCGACACTTGTAATGCCTAGTTGGATTTCAGAATCATTGTTTTGTATCAATCGGCCAATATCTTTGACGCTTCCGGAAGTTTGGTCCGCCAATTTGGAGATTTCATCAGCAACGACCGCAAAGCCTCGACCGGCATCACCAGCCCGAGCAGCTTCAATAGAAGCGTTCAATGCCAATAAGTCAATCCTTTCCGAAATATCCCGAATAATGTTAATGATATTTGTGATTTCTTCTGAGCTTTGACGAATTTTTTTCATCCGTTCTGTCATTTCGTTTAATGTGGAATCACCTTTGGTGGTTTTGTCAAAGATATTTTCCACCAGGGTCATTGCGTTTTCTGTTTCTTTGGTCAAACCAGCCATTGCTTCTTCCAGTTCCTGCATCCTCAAATGCAGCCGATCCATGTTTTGGTTTTGGTCTTTACTTATATGGGATATATTTTCCATGGAAGAGGAAATTTCTTCAATTGTGGCAGTGACTTGTTCAGCAGAAGCAGCTTGGTTTTGCGTATTTTCTGTAAATCCGGCAGCAGCCTGTGAAATGATTTCTGTGGATTCTTGTAGTTTGAGGGAGCTTTCTTCCACAGTTTGCAAAAGAAATTCTTTTTGGTCCAACAATTCCTGGTTTTTGGCTTCTTTTTGCAAGCGTGCAATCGCCTTTTCTGTTGTATTCTGGATCAAAAAACCCAGTGCTGTTATGGCAATGGTCAAGAAAGTAAAGTTTACCAAAAAAACAGTTGTTTCTTCCGGAGTATTGTTGTTGTTAAAATTGGATGCTGAAAAAGCGGTGACAATGGCTACAATGCTGACTGTGATCGTAGCCCATTTGGGATTGAAAAGCAATGAGAAAACCAGCAAGATGGCCAAATGATTAATTGTGGTAAAAAGACCGAGATTGACTTTCATGGTGCCAAAATGGCTCAAAAAAACCAGGCCCAGTGTCGCGACAAAAAGGATGAGATTTGCCGCAATATTGTACCCGCCTTTGGAGATTAATGCCAGAGCAAGCAACACGAATAAAAAAATGATTAGAATAACCATATTTTGTAATGCAAAAATATGGTGTTTGTTGACTATGGTCAGTAGAATGATAAAAATGGGTAGTAACCCGGCCAAGATAAGGCCAAATATGGATAAATGGTGCGCTTTTTGCTGTAAAATAAAGCTTTCTTGTTTATAAGCTTTGGTAAAATATTGTATCATTAGTGTGCCTTTATTGTCAAAAAATGCTTTAGTCTGTCAGAATTTCGATCGATTTTGGATATTTTTTCAAATATTTTTACTGTTTATTGGGAATAACTAAAACTTTGCCATTTTATATCAAGTGTTTTATTGAATTGTTGGCAATTCAAGCAATTTTTATATTTTTTTTAGGAAAGTGAATGATAGGTATGCAAAAAAATCTGTCCAATACCAGGGAAGTCGTACCATTTTATCTGGCCTGGATATTAGAGCCGCATAGATATACTACAGATTTTTTTCTGGAAATAGAAAAATTTTTTTTATTTGATATGGTGCAAAAATGTCAACATTCTAATAAGCTGGATCATATACCGATTGTTATTTTTTTGTGGGAGACCAATCAAACAAGCATTGTATTGGGAGCGGGACAAAAAACAGATCAGGAAGTATATGTGCCGATTGCTGCGAAAAATCATATTCCCATATTCAAGCGAAAATCCGGAGGCGGGGCAGTCGTGCATGGCAAGGGAAATATTTGTTATAGTATCATTGTGCATGAATCTCATGCGAAAGTATTTCGTGATATACAAAAGTCTTTTGAGTTTTTGACTTTACCGGTAATATTGGCCTTGGAAAGTTTTGGCCTGGAAGCGGCTTTTCAAGGTCTATCAGATATCGCCATATTGGACAAAAGGGAAAATGTTTATCGAAAAATCAGCGGTAACGCGCAATGGCGCAGAAAAGGTTTTGTGTTGCATCACGGTACAATTCTGGGCAATATGGACCGTAAATGGATTGAAAAATTGTTAAAAAAACCGCAAAAACAACCTGACTACCGCAACAAACGAACACATGACAGTTTTTTAGTACAGTTAGAAGATTATCAAATTCCGATTCCATTGTTTCAGCAAAAATTGGTGTTTTATATTTTGCAACAAATCATTGCAGTAGAAAACCCGGAAAAAATAATGCGTGGATTTTTTCAATCCAAATATGGTAGC
>CAZCVM010000102.1:2511-7381 GCA_964501965.1 uncultured Leptospiraceae bacterium
GCGTGCAATGGGATTTTCAAAGCATTGTACAAACCGTGGAATCGTTACAATCATTAAAAAACAATGGGTTGAGCCATTGGATTGCCAAATAGTTGAAAAAGAGTTGCCGCAGCATGATTTATTGGCTACATTTTATAAAAGAAATCAGGACTAAATATTATGTCACAAAATACAACAGATAATCAAAAAATCGAAGAAGATTTTTTTTATGGCAGCAAAATTAGCCATAGGGCAAAGCAAAAGCTATTTCGCCGGATGCGGCAAAAAGTACAAATGAAAAAGAAAAAAATTGTTTGTAAACAAGATGACAATTATTCGATAGCTAGTTTCAGTGATTTTCATCTTGGACTGCGCAATGGGATTCGGGAATTTCAGGGCAATGAGGATGAAGCTTGCTCATTTATTGATTTTATGGAAGCAGAATACAATACAAATTTGATCTTAGGAGATTTTTATGGCATTATTGAAAATAAAGGCAAAATCGATCTGATTCGTCATAGATATCCCAGATTGAGCGAACGAATAGAATCCTTCCAATACAAAATTTTTGGCAACCATGATAATAAGGTAAAAGAAAATTATTTGTATCATCCATGGCAAGCTAGTTATGTCGACAATTATAAAGGAAAAAATTTTCAGGCAATACACGGCCATCAGTTTGATAGATACAACAAAAATGCTGAACGGGGCCTGGGAGCGCGATTGGCTCGAGGGCATTCTTTTTGGGAAAATCGGATTCGAAGAAATATGAAAAGAATAAAGGATAGATACAAATTGCCGGATCAGGTGTCCACGATTTTCCAGTTAATTCGTATTTTGACATTTGAATACAATATTGAACAATACGCGGAATTGTATGGTTTTGATATTATTCTTTCCGGACACATTCATTATCCCACAGTAAAAAAATTTCCGTCCGGCGTTGTATACATCAACAATGGCAGTTGCCTGGATAGATATATGTTTTCGCATATACAACCCAATATTGATAAGTATGAAATCCGTGAATGGCATCCCAAAACTCAACAAGTAACCATAGTTCGGACTATGGAAGACGCGCGTTATTCTCAATGGATTGCTTCGATCGCGCAAAGCGGTTTGTTTTCATAAAGCCTTGCAACAAAAAAAAGTAAGAATAAACAAAAAATATCAAAATTCTGGGACAGAAAGCTTATTGTTTAGCTTTCTTTATATTAGGAAGTGTTTGACAAAAGCGTATCAAGACTCTTTTTTGCCAAAAAGGCTTGATACGAAATTATTTCCAATCTAATATAGTGAACAAGGAGTTAATATGGCAAAATCAGAAGCGAAACAAGGAAATGAGTTGGATTTTTCATCAGCTGTTTCCCAGGAAAAAAAGGAAGCAATCAATACAGCAATGCTGCAAATCGAAAAGCAGCATGGAACCGGCTCCATAATGCGTTTGGGCGATAAGCGTGCCAAATCCAAAATGGATGTCATTTCCACTGGATGTTTGTCTTTGGATGAAGCATTGGGCATTGGTGGAGTACCGCGCGGCAGGATCGTGGAAATCTATGGTCCAGAAAGCTCGGGAAAAACCACATTGACATTGCACATTATGGCAGAGGCTCAAAAATTGGGTGGAGTGGCAGCCATAGTGGATGCGGAACATGCGATGGATCCGATTTATGCTGGCCGCATTGGAGTCAATACCAATGATTTATTAATATCCCAACCGGATTATGGTGAAGAAGCTCTGGAAATAACGGAAGCATTGGTTCGTTCCGGTGCAGTGGATGTTGTGGTTGTGGATTCTGTGGCTGCTTTAGTACCCAAAGCCGAAATCAATGGTGAAATGGGTGACTCGCACATGGGACTGCAAGCGCGGTTAATGAGCCAGGCTTTGCGCAAATTGACAGGTACGATTTCCAAATCCAATACTTGCGTTATCTTTATCAATCAGATTCGGATGAAGATTGGGGTTATGTTTGGTTCTCCAGAAACTACCACAGGCGGCAATGCCCTAAAATTTTATAGTTCTGTGCGATTGGATATCCGGCGCAAAGAAGTTATCAAAAAAGGGGATGAGTCAATCGGCAATATAGTCAAAGTAAAGGTAGCAAAAAATAAAACTGCGGCACCATTCAAGCAAAGTGAATTTGAGATGATGTATGATAAAGGCATTTCTCGGGAAGGATGCTTGCTAGACGCCGGCGTAAAACACAATCTTATTTCCAAGGCTGGAACCTGGTATTCTTACGGAGATGAGCGGATTGGTCAAGGAAGGGAAAACGCAAAAAACTTTTTGTTAGAAAATCCTGACAAGGCTTTGGATATTGAAAAAAAAGTTCGGTCTCAGTTGGGCTGGGTGGAAGGGCAAGAAGCACCAAATCCAGAACCCAAAAAAGCAGCCACCAAAGCGAGCGCGGCCAAGGATACGGCAGAAAATTTTTAACAAGTAGAAAGCGTTATGAAAGTTGCAAATAAAATATTGCGACAGAAAATAACAAGATATAGCCAGATATTAAGAGGTAAACTATGCTAAATATTGCGATTGTGGGCGGGGCAGGCTTTACTGGACAAGAGCTTTTGCGATTGCTTCAGTCTCATCCAGATATTTTTGTAAAAGCCATTAGTTCTGAAGCCCATGAAGGGCAAAGCGTTGGCATGGTTTTTCCTCATTTATCCGGCAATTATTCGCGATTAGTTTTTCAATCCCATGAAGATGTGCTGGAGGAAATAGTTGATCTCTTTTTTCTAGCCACACCGAATGATGTGTCCTTGCGCGTAGTACCGCGACTACTGGAAAAGAACCCCAAAGTCAAAGTAGTAGATTTATCGGGTTCTTTTCGTATTGCCGATGCAATGGATTTTGAGCGGTATTACAGGCTAAAACATCCTGGTAAAGAATGGATTGATAAAAGGGTCTATGGTTTGCCGGAAATATATCGTCAAAAAATATCGAATAGCCGTTTCGTGGCCAATCCTGGCTGTTATCCCACAGGGGCATTGCTCGCATTGTTTGGTATACGGTCGTATCTTTCCAGATTGGCTGGTCCCATAATGATTGACGCCAAATCCGGAGCTTCCGGTGCCGGCGGAAGAGTGACAACCCCTGGTTTGGGATATGTGGAAGTTAATGAAACAATCAAGGCTTACAAAGTATTGGCGCATCAACACCAACCGGAAATTCAGGAGCAAGTCAACAATTTTTCAGAGGATTGTAAAGCACAAAATGAACATTGTTTCAATGTTCATTTTGTGCCACATTTGATTCCCATGAATCGCGGCATACTGAGTACAATATGGCTTTATTTTTCTCAGAAAATGGATGTGGCAGCCATGCGCCAAGCATTGGAACAATGTTTTTTATCTGAGCCATTTGTTCGTGTTTTGCCAGAAGGCGTATCCGCGCGTACAGACTTTGTGTCCTATACCAATCAATGCCACATCCAAATAGATAGTGCCGCTAATGAGCAAATGATCGTACTTACTGCGGTGATTGACAATTTGGGTAAAGGCGCCGCAGGTCAGGCAATCCAAAATGCAAATATTTTGCTAGGCCTGGATGAGATTTCCGGTTTGGTTTAGCGCATATCAATTTTCATGTTGCGCAAAAAACCCGATGTCTGATAATAAGCGTAGCGGATTTGATCAGAATAAGGCTGTTGGAAACGAGTTTGAAAACGTATCTGGTATCCTTTTTTGGCGTCAATAAACCCGGAGCCATCCAGGTTGAGTCCTGCAGCAACCAAAGACACATTATTCAATTCTGAAAAATGGAATTTGTCAGATCTTCTTATGATCAAAGAATCAAAAGCAATGCGATTTATGGGCTTTTTGAGTTGCAAGCTCCGTGATGCATAATGCCATTTTTGCAGCAATTCCATGTCTGACAATTGCCCATTTGACAATTTTATTTCCAAATCGCTTTGGTAGGATTTGTACATTCTGATGATCCGTGAACCATAAGTCTGGAAGTTGTATGAAATATCCATTGTTCCGGTAATATGCCCGAGATCAAACAATTGTTCAAATTGTTTTTTCTCGGTGATTGCTTTTTGCAGGGCTGTTAAGTTCATATTGCTGATATACAACTCCATGGTGATGAATGGTGCGGCATAGTTGTGGTTTATGGATCCTTTCAACATGAAATTCGCGTCATAGCCTTGGATATCCAATTTTCTGACATATATTCGAGCAGGTCGTTGCAATAATTGGAGCTCAAAAGGAGCAAATCTGGCTCCGAAAAAATCCATTTGCGCGAATTTTATGTCCAGATTCAAAGATAATGCCCTGGCAATTTTTCCAATTGGTTTGCTGCCAAAATTATCTGGCTTGAAGTCTTCTTTTGAATGCATTGCTTTGTCTGAAACAATTTCTGCCAATTTTTCTCCCAGGACATGAAAAAGGGTATAAGAAATTTTTTTGCCAGAGATATTGGCCTGCCATTGGGAGTCTGGCAAATAATTGCTAAAAAAATAACGCGTCCAGGTTTTAGCGGTTTCCCCAGAAAAATCGAAATCCACTTTTTCTTGGTTTATCGTGGTTTTGCCTTGTATCTGTGCCTTTTTATCCATAGCCTGAATGGAAATATCTGTCTTGGCAAAAGTGATATTTTCTTCTAAATCTGAAATGTTCAAAAAATTAAACTGCAAATTTCTGCCATTCATATAGAGATAAAAATCTTCCGTCGAAGCCATATAGTCAACAGTCAAATAGAAATCTAAAGTACCCAGGGCTTTTACCTTATTTTTGAATTTAGTATTGGCAAATACATGGTGGATGTTGAGTGCCGGGGAGTACAAGCCTATTTTATTTAGCGAGTAATCCTGATTTGCACGGTATCTTCTAAATTGCAAAAACGAAGCCAATTGGATGGATTTGTCACGCAAAGATTGATTGTACC
>CAZCVM010000103.1:0-4120 GCA_964501965.1 uncultured Leptospiraceae bacterium
AGTGTTTGCGCGTCAATCTCGGAATCCTTTGGATAAATCTCTCTTTTTAAGATCGTAAAGTAATAGGTCGCGCCGGCTGTATCTATTGGCCCTTGCACAGTTAGCACTTTGCCTTCCCGCATTTTTTGTATGAAATCCATCGCAGTATGCAAGCCAGACGCGATTTTTTGCTTTTTACCCTGTCCATAAATCGGATTGCCAGGTGCAAAGGGTTTACTAGTGATAATAGGGAAGCCGGTTTCCTGGCTGACTAGGTTTAGGCCAGCTTTGGGAGACTGGTTGATTTTTGCTTTTAGATCAGCTAAAAGTGCGGAGCGTTTTTTTTCAATGGCCTGTTGTTCCAAGCGTTTTTGCACTTTTTTTGTAATAGCTTTTTTGTTGATGGGGCCAGTCTTTTTATTTTTTGAATCAGATTTTTTTTGTTTATCTATTTCTGTTTGTACGGCTTTTGCCAATGCTTCTGGCGCAATGGTCACGTCTGAGGCAAGTTTTTTGCGCAAATCACTGTTTTTGATTTCTATATATTGGATTTGAAAGCTGCTTTTGTTGGCCCGATGTTGAAATTTACTTTCCTCTGGGGTCACATGTATCAAGCTTTGCGTCAAAGTAGTAAATTTGCTTTGTAAAAGCAACAATTCAAAATCTTGGTCCGTGAATCCATAGTATCGGCGGAAGTTTAACAGCATTTGTTTGTCAAATTTGCCGCTTTTGTCTTTGAATTGTTCCAGATAAAAATCCCGCAATTCTTCTTTTGAAACTTCAAAGCCCCATTCATTGACCAGGCGGCGCATGATATGCAGTTGAATCAATTGTTGCAGAACTTGTTGATAAAATTTGTCATCTTTGTCAGATGATTTCTTTTGACTTTGATAATAATTGCGAAAACGCGCAAATTGAAAATATGCAATTTTTTCGTTGTCCAAAGTGGCAATCGTGTGCCGATCCGGGCCAAAAAGACTGCCTAAGTCTGTATCCCCTAAAATGAATCCGCCTGCTAAGAGAAGAATGAAAAATCCAGCTAAAATGGAACTAATTGTTTTCATTTGCAAGAGCCTTTAATGATAATTTCTATAGTTAATGGATTAGAACACAATGGCCCTTTGTATTGTCAAACGAAAAATTGATTGAATCTAAATAAGTGAACAATCGAAATATTCTATAAATAAATTTGGAACCTGAAGAAAAAATAGAACTCATTGAATCAATTTTATTGACGAAAATAAGATCATTAAAGTAAATTTAAAACTAATTAATAGCAAATTCAATGAATTTTCGGGACTAAATTTTTGGGATTAAAGGATTGAAACAATGACTTTTATCGCTTTGGCATTTGTGCTCATAGGCAGCTTTTTGATACTGTATTCGGTTTTTATATATTTGCAAAAGGGCGTGGAAAAGCAAAATCAGGCTAACAATATAGCAATTTTTGGTAATGATGCAAAAAATAATGGATACAATCAAACAAAAAAGCAAAAATATGAACAAAAAGAACAGGATTTTCGTGACTTTTATGATGCGCGGGATTCTTCGAACGATATGGCAAAACAAGCACCAAATCCTATCCATCAGGCAACTTCCCATCAAAATGACACACAAGACACTGCCAACAAAAAAAAATGGGACGAATCGTCGCAGCAGCCCCCAGATACCAAATCCGGTACGATTTTTCAAGAACCATCTACCAGAAGCGGTTCAGGAGAAATCCACATTCGCAACTCGCAAGAAAATGGAGCGGACAATAGCCCTGATCCAGTTCATGATACAGGAAGTCCAAATATTGTGCCGGACAATACTGCCCAAGCATCTACTTCGCACTGGTCGCCGGACAGCAATAAAAATGTATTTTTTCAAGGCAATAGTTTGTATTATGTGGATCAAAGCGGCCAGATTCAATACGATGGTTCTGACCTGGAAGTAGATGAAACTTTGACTCAGTACAAAAAGTTTTTCCGCGTGGGGGATGGAAAAATCAGTTTAAGTGCACAAGGGATAACTTTTCAAGGAGAAGAAATATTGCAGCATTTTGCTTTTGAAGAAATCCAAAAAGTTATCTTTTATCAAAATTGCGCGGTAGTTTTGCCAAGAGAAGGCAAAGAAGCGAATATTTTCTTTCCTCAAAAATATTCCTTGTTTCGTACATCCTTCAAAGAATTGATGGACACATTAAAAGCAGGATAAATTTATTTACTAATGTCAGCAAAATAAATTGAATAAAATAAAAAAAACAATCAATCAAGGAAACGGCAATATATGCTTTACGGAGAAAGGTATGTAGTAAGAAAAGGTAAAAAGAAAAAAACCGTGATTTTTTTTCTTTTGGTCTTTTTGGGTGTGGGCGGATATTTTTTTTATCCAATAATGCGTACCTGGTTTAGCGCGGATAAATCAAATATAAGTATTTCTCAAATGCAGATAGCTATCAATGCGCCTGATTCTGTCCAAGGCAAAAAAGCAAAGGATCTCGGTATTTCCGAAAAACAATTTGCCCATTTGCAACAGGCCGTTTTAGAAAACCCAAACATTGTAACCAATTATTTGCGCTTGGCCGCGTATCTTCAGCGAGGCTTGCCAAAGTATTTTGAAGATTATTTAAAAATGCTGTTGTACCAAACCATGGAATTGCCATCGAAGTGGGGATTTGTTGATTTAGGACAGCAAACAAGCAAAAATCAGAATATTTATAAAAATCATTTGCAGTTTTCTGAATCCATTTTGGGGCATGCTCTCTCTTTGATGGAGGCCGGAAATATGGAAAAAAATGAATTGGTTATTTATTTGCTTTGGTCCAATTATCTGGCAAGAGAGCAATGGTATAGCAATGCGGCGCGGTATTTGTTTGAGCGATTGAGTGATTGGCGCGGGGATCAGGTTTTAGAGGAGCAAATAAAAATAAAGGAAATCCCTCAATTGTTGATTATTGCAATCAAGCAATCAGATGAAGTTTTTTTTCATCGGATTATGACAAAGCTTAAAAAAGCAAAGGATGAGCAAGACGCGAGTATTGGCGGACCCCAGGATAAGCAGTTGCTGCAAGTATACAAGATGGTGACTTCCAACGAAGCTTTACTGCGAGCTTTGTTGGCATGGTCCGGCAAACAGGAAAAAAAATCCAAAGATTACTTAAAGCAATATTTATCCAATTACAAAGCTATTAAGGATAAGAGTTCTTTGCCGGCATTGGCCAATCTTTTTTATGTGCACATTGTTTTGGCAAACAGGGATTTCAAACAGGCAGGCAATATTCTGGATGTATTGCAGGAATATGACGCAAACTGGGCTGAGGTATATTTGTTGAAAGCGAAAATGTATACTTTGCAAAAAGAGCCAGACAAAGCAGCAGAGATGAAAAAGCAGTGGCAAGATAGACAACAAAAATAGTAAATATTTTGTCTGATTTTTGTTTTATTTTTATGCGCCACAAAAAAAGACTTTACAATGTGGCAATAGGAAACAAAGCAGTCTATACGTCTATACGTTTTTACTAAAAACAATTTGTTTTTTTTGTTTATGCTCGCCGTGATGCTAATACATGTCTTTTTTGGGGAAAAGGACATCTTGAAAACTATAACGGCCCGGGTATGGTACAAATTTTTATGGAGATTTATGGCTTTATGTGAAGTTAATAAAAAGATTATTAGTTTGAGTTAAACGCAATCTTAATGCATTTTTACTAGAATATAGAATAAAATATAATAATAAAGAATAATATGGAAAGATAACGGTTATGATTTTTGACTGGTTTTATGGATTTTTTTCTTATGATATGGGGATTGACCTGGGAACAGCAAATACTTTGGTACATGTTCGCGGTCAAGGTATTGTTCTAAGTGAACCTTCTGTTGTTGCGGTGCAAAGCGGCACTGGTAAGGTATTGGCAGTGGGGCAGGAAGCCAAGCGGATGCTGGGCCGTACTCCAGGTGATATCATTGCGATTCGTCCAATGAAGGATGGGGTTATTGCTGATTTTGAAACAGTGGAGAAGATGATTCGATATTTTATTGCGAAAGTGCACAATCGGCATACTCTGGTAAAACCCAGAATTGTTATTGGAGTGCCAGCAGGCATTACAGAAGTGGAAAAAAGAGCAGTGCGGGAATCCGCAGAGCAGGCCGGTGCAAGG
>CAZCVM010000103.1:4130-7357 GCA_964501965.1 uncultured Leptospiraceae bacterium
CATTGGCCGCAGCAATTGGGGCGCAAATTCCAATTCATGAACCAGCAGGCAATATGGTAGTGGACATAGGCGGCGGAACCACTGAGATAGCGGTGATTTCTCTGGGCGGCATGGTTATTTCTGATTCGATACGGGTCGGAGGTGATGAGTTTGATGAGGCAATTGAAAAATATTTGCGTAGCCAATACAATTTGGTGATCGGCGAAAGAATGGCTGAAGAAGTCAAGTTGACTTTGGGCAATGTCTACGCGGAAAAAAAAGTTGATGTCATGGAAATCAAAGGACGGGATGCTATTTCGGGCTTGCCGAGGACTTTGGAAATTGATTCTACGGAAATACGTAAAGCATTGAAAGAACCTGTGGACGCGATTTTGGACGGAGTGAAGCGCACTTTGGAAAAGACTCCGCCCGAATTGGCTGCGGACATTGTTGAGCGGGGAATTGTGATGACCGGAGGGGGTTCTTTGCTAAAAGGATTGGATAAATTTTTGAGCAAAGAAACTGGTGTGCCGGTATTTTTGGCAGAAAATCCTTTGACATGCGTGGTTTTGGGATGCGGTAAATTTTTGGAAGAAATCAAATATTATCGGACCAATATCAATTAAATATATGAATTTTTGCGAACGGGTTGAAAATCAAAGTGTATATGAATTTTATTTCCCGCAATAAAAATGTCCTGTCTTTAATGTTCATGGTTTTGTTTTCTTTTACGAGCATGGCTGTGCAAACAGGTGTGCAATTTTCTGTAAAAGGAATTGTTTCTGTTGCCGTCTCGCCATTTCAAAAAATATTTCATGGTACATATAGCACTATAGAGCGTCTCTGGGCCGGTTTGACAGAGCTCAATTATCTGCGTGATGAATTGGCGCGCACTAGGGCCAGGCTGGAACAGTATGAAGCTGTATCGCAGAATCTTGATGAAATAAAAAAAGAAAATCAAAGATTAAGACAGCTTTTAGGATTTGATCAAAAGTCACCTTTTCAAGTCATTCCAGCGGAAGTTATCGCGAAAAATCCGGACAATTATTTTCAATTGCTGATTGTCAATAAAGGGAGTTCGGATGGCGTTAAAAGGTTTATGCCGGTTGTCGCGTATCATAAAGGCAAGCAGGCAGTGGTAGGCAAAGTTGTGGAAGTGCGCTGGAATCTATCCAAAATAGTCCCTATCACTGATAGTCAATCTTTGGTTGGTGTTATGTTGCAAAGCAACCGTTATGTGGGTCTTCTGAAGGGAATGCAGCCCGGGCAAAAATTGTTGACTATGGATTATGTTTCTTCCAGCGCGGAAATTGCTTTGGGTGAGGAAGTGATTAGTTCGGGCCATGGAGGCTTGTTTCCCAAAGGCCTCTTGGTAGGCACGGTACGTGAATTGCAAAAGTTTCCAGCCAGTGGTTTTCGCCAGTGTCTGGTTGAGCCCCATATTGATTTTGGTAAATTGGATCAAGTGTTGATTATTAAAAAGAATTTGGATCAAGAATTGCAGGATTTTTTAAAGAAAAAAGATAAAAAAAATTGAGTTTTTCGCAAAATGTTTTTTGCGAATTATCTCAAATTATCTAAGGAGAAAATTCATTGGCTTTAGCGTATTTCATTGCCATTTTCATTTTGTCGTTTTTGCTTCAGACATATCTGGATTTATTGTCCATCGCGGGCATTAAGCCGGATTTGCTTTTGCTGTTTACTATTTATTTTGCTTTTAAAGAGGGTGAGTTTCGCGGGTCCTGGATTGGTTTTATTTCTGGTATTGTGCAGGATTCTATGGCAGCGACACCGCTAGGCTGGCAGGCTTTGCCCAAGGGAATCATTGGATACATAGTGGGCCGATACGGTCATCTGGTACGTGGAGAAAGTCTTTTTTCTTTGGGTTTGATGCTTTTTATCATAAGCCTAATCAAAGGCTTGATATTGATTGTCTCCGCGTTGATTTTTATGGATGGTCAATTGTCGATGTTGTACAAAATAGCTTTGCCGGAAGCTTTGTACAATGCTATCCTCGGTCCCATGCTTTTTACGATTTATGACCGGATATTTGGTCTAAATATTGTGGGAGGCAGCAGTGTATAGTTCCCGAGGCGCGAGAAAAGCCAAGGAAGCATTTCACGATCGTTTGTACGCTCTTTCATTGATTATGGCACTGAGCTTTTTGGTGCTTCTGGGACAATTGATCAACTTGCAATTGATACATGGAAAAAATTATTTGGCACGCTCCCGTTCCAATATGGAAAATTTTGTGCCTATCCCTGCGCCGCGTGGAGATATCTACGACCGGCATTTTTCCGAATTTTTAAGTACCAAAAATAAAGAACTAAAAAATCCTTTGGTAGAAAATCGAACATCATTTGATTTGTATGTGATACCTGCCAAGTTTGCCTCCAAAAAGCAAATGTTTAAAAACATCGCGTTGTTATCCCGTTATACAAAAATGGATCAAAATTTGCTTATGGATGCAGTTAAGAAATACCGCAATCCTTATGAGCAAATTGTTATCAAAAGGGATGTTGATTTCAAGATCATAACCCGGGTTGCTACCTTGAAGGGATTGTTTCCCCATATTTATTGGCAGGCTAATTCCAAAAGAAATTATTTGTACGGGCCAATGTACAGTCATTTGGTGGGCTATACCGGTAAAATATCCAGGCGCGAATTGATACGAATGCGCAAAAATGGGTATAGACATTATCATGTGCTGGGAAAAGTGGGTCTGGAAAAGCAATATGATACTTTGTTGCGGGGCAAAGATGGCCGCATCCGCAGGATTGTGGATGTCAAACGGCGTACAGACAGCGAAGTGTTGGATACAAAGCCTACGCCGGGCAAAACGTTGGTTCTAACTATTGACCATGAAATTCAAAAATTGGCTTATCAGGCGTCGGAAAAAATATTGGGTGTGGGAGCGGCTATAGTTGTGATGCGGCCTGCTACCGGAGAAATTCTTGCATTGGTCAGCCGTCCGTCATTTGACCCCAATATTGTGATCAATTTGGATGATTCAAAAGATTTTGAAGCTTTGCTAAATGATGAAAATAAACCATTGCTCAATCGGGTGATCCAGATTAAGAATCCGCCTTCATCTACTTTTAAACCTTTGGTTGCTTTGGCTGCCCTGGAAGAAGGCAAACTGACATACAATGAAAGATTTTATTGCAATCGAAAATGGATATTGGAGGGTAAGCGCGATCGGACTTTGTATTGCTGGGGCCGTCATGGGCATCTTGACCTTGTTGGCG
>CAZCVM010000104.1:0-7290 GCA_964501965.1 uncultured Leptospiraceae bacterium
GCTATTGCCCTTGGTGCTGATCGCAATGATCTTATAAAGATATGTTTCACCAGGGCGCACAGCTTTATCTATGTGGTTAGTATGGTGAGCATAACCTATGCTATTGTATCCGCTGGAATTTGTTTTGACTTTGCGTTGAATATTGTACGCGGTGGCTTGGTTTACGGCTGACCAGTTTATGGCAATTTTGTCTGTATACGTACCTTTGGTTGCGGATACTGTTGCCGGTGCGGAGACTATCATTGGCCCAGGATTTGGGTTTGGGTCTGTGCCTTTGGGATCACTACTTTCCACCCCATAAACGTATTTGCCTATTTCCATAAAATGGCGGTAAGAAATCCAGGCAAAACCATTATCGCCCCAGTACTTGCCCCAGGAATTGTAAATTTTCCACGCGCCTACATGGCCACGGGGCGAGCGTTTGTTATCATCGTATCCTACAATAACAATGGCATGACCGCCGCTGCGTTTTCCAGTGGCATGATCAATAACGTTTTTGCCTCGAAAAGTACTGCGGTAAACCCATACAGCAGTGGCAACTGGATTGCCTTTGGCAATTTCTGCTTTGATTCTTTTGGGCTCAGAAAGACTCAGTCGGAAAAAACGTTTGATTCGAAATTTTTTCGCTTGTTGCCGGATGGTATAAGATGGCTGTGTTAGATAATCACTTGGATTGTACGGCATAATATTCCATGGGACTGCGCCTTTATCGCGGAGTAATGTTAGCGCATTGTACCAGCTAGAACCATTGTCCCGACCATGATTGATTTGGTTGTATGTCCAGGCAGGCGAGAAATACCGTTCGCCCCGGCCCTTTGCGTATTGAGGATGTTTGTCATAGGACCATTTGTTTTTGATTTTTTCATGGTAAGCGTGAATGCCATAAGTGGATGCCCAGCCAACACAGCTTCCTTGTTGCCCCTGGCTTCCGGGAGGCGGCATTTTATTGCTCAAATCCGCCTGAGAAGGGACATAACTGCGAGCAGCCAATGGAGTGGCAACAGGAACAGAGTCGATCTCGTCTTGTGAATCCGGCAATAAGCCGCATTGGTATACGCCTGGTTTGCAGCCTTTGGGGATAAATGCATCAAAATTGAAATTTTCTTGGGCAGAGATTGTGTTGACCGGATTGGATTGATTGACAAAAAATAAACTCATCACAGCTAAGCTTATTATAGAAAAAAATGTTAGAATATTTTTGTCATTTTTTTTTAGTTTCATTTTCTTTTATCCTTTAAATTTATTCTGGCTTATTTGCGTTCATTTTTTATTGTTTCGCTTTGTGTTTCGCTGTGTCAAAAAAATTTTACTCCGGGACCAATCCGGGCGGGGGATTATCTTGATTGTTGTTTTGTTTATCATTTTTGGGGACTTTGATCACTGCCCATTGAGAATATGAGCCAATGCGATTGGAGCCATATTGAATCCAGGCAAAGCCGTTTTCGCCCCAATCACGTCCCCAGGAATTTTGGATCAAAAATGCTTTTTTGGTGTTGTCCCAGCCTATGATCATCACAGCGTGATTGGGTTCTTTGGATATCTTTTCATCAAAAATGCCGCCTTTGTAAGCCAAAAAAGACCGTGTCGCATAAAGCGTAGAACCAATCGGACCATACCTGCACAAAGCTTTTTTGATGTCCCAGACAGACCCTTTGCTGTATTTTTTGGGTGAAACCCATCCAAAAGTAGATGTATAATAATTGCCGGATTTGCTTAGTTCACAGGCATTTGCTTTGCCATGAAAAGGAACAGAGCTTTCCAGAGGTAAACCGTGTTTTTGGGTAAAAGTCAATGCTTTTCCCGAAAATCCGCCTTCACAGCCATTTGCTACGCAATTGATAAGAAATTGTTCGGACAAATTGATATTTCCTTGTTTTTGCAAACGAAAGCTGGATTCGAGCATGGTTACTGCTGTAAAAGCCCAACAACCACCGCAATCCCCCTGCACTTTAACCGGGCCATTGATTCCATGTTTGCGCCAATCCCATGACTTAGCTCTTGGATTGCATTGGTAATGATGCCCGGTATTGGGCCCGGAGTAAGAACCAAAATGGATTTTTTGAATGGAAGATGACTGAAAACCAGTGACCTGGCTGACATTGTATTTGAAGACTTCTGTCATGCCGACTCGGAATTTGTTGTTGTTTTGGATGAGTTTTTGCCGGATTTCAAACAGGTTTCGTTGTAAGTCAGCTACATTTTGAAAATTTTTTTTGTTCAGGGTTTCTACTTGATTGAAAAAATTGTAATTGCCGGAATACACAAAAAAAACCGGTGTGAAAATTGTGAGAATGATGCTTATTTGCAGATATTTATTTGATAGCCTTTTCCATTGAAACTTCATAACATTCCTTATTTGCGATAATTATTGATTGTTGTTAAATCAATAATTCGATACGAAAAAGGCAAGTTTTTTTCATTTTTTTTTGCAATATTTGATTTTTTTATGTATTTGCCTTATGAAAAAAATATTGGTTTTTGCCGTTATTTTTTGCATGGTACATAGCCTGATCGCTTTTGCGGATTAAATCCTGGGGGTCTGTCCCGTCTGTCGGATAAATACTGATGCCGATACTGCCAGTTACCTGTATGCCTTGCCATTGGGGGTACTGTTTCATCGGAATGATTTCCAGTATTTGGTCAGCCATTCGTTTGATATCCGAATCGTTTTGTATCTCAGAAAACAAGAAGCAAAATTCATCGCCGGCAAATCTGGATATGGTATCAATTTCTCGAAATTGTTTTTGCAATTGTTCACATAGATTTTTTAAGTACAAATCGCCGATATCATGGCCCTGGGTGTCATTGATTTGCTTGAACCCGTCCAAATCCAGAAATAGTAAAGCGATTTTTGTTTTGGATCTTCTGGCTCGGGCAATTTCTTTGAGGAATATTTCCTGGAATAACCGCCTATTGGGTAGACCAGTGAGTAAATCATAGCTGGCATGGTATTTGTGAATGTCTTCTTGTTTTTTCCGGTCTGTGATATCTCGGGCAACAGCAATCATCGCGCATTCTTTCGTATTGTCTGATACAGTTACTGGATTGATACTCAGTTCATAGAGGTATTCATTGCAGGACACTTCAATAAATTTGGTTTTACGGGTTTGGGCTACTTCCTGGTAGGATTGTTCGACCAATTCTATGCCTTTTTCTCCGCACCAAAAAAATTTTAATGGTATTAAATCATTGATTGCTTCCGGTTCCAAATTGTAATGTAAACTCACTGCGCGGTTGAAATAGGTCACCTGACCATGGCTGTTTACATAGAAAATCATATCAGAAGTATGCGTTAGTACTGTTTCATAAAAGGCTTTGGAATCTTCGAGATTTTTTTCTGCAATTTTGCGGTCTGTGATATCCAATCGATATTCGATGACTTTGGCGACATTGCCGGAAAAATCAAATATCGGATATGCGTGCACTTCCACATAAAAAGCATCTTGTCCGGGCTTGGCAAAAGTTTGTTCCCGGACAGCCGGTTTGTTGGTTTTTAACACTTCTCGGATAATACAGGTATGTTCATCGGATTCGCAGGGAAAAGGCATTTGATAGCAGGAGATTTTGCCCTGTTGCTGGTTATTGAAACCGGAAGCAGTATTGCCGAATTCTACGGAGAAATTTTTTATATCTACCACAAAAAACGGATGGGGAATGGATTCAAAAGTATCCATTAATAGGGCAGTTTTTTCAGCCAGTTGACTTTCGCGCATTTTGCGTTCGGAAATATCGCGAAATGATACAATGATAAATGTTCCCATTTCTTCGGCATGAGGAATAATTGCTCTGGCTATGGCTTCCATCCATATCATTTTTCTTTTTGGATTTTGGATTTGAAATTCCAGGCTTTGGCGCTTTTTAGAATGCAATACATCCTGAAAAAGTCTGTCCAAATCTTCCAGAGTCAAAGGTGTGATAAAATCCGTGAGTTTATGGCCTAAAACTTGTTGTGAGCTTTTTTGAACTAGAGTAAGGAAATTGTGATTGGCGCGCCGCAATTGCCAATTATTGTCAATGACAACAACAGGCCATAGACTGGCATTGAGATAATAATCAATGCCTTCGCATTGCACAATTTCGATGTCCGGTTGACCGCTAAGGGTTTCCATGCTAACGGATTCAAAGAGCTGAATATTTGTATTTTTGCCGGTTAATGCCATAATTTGTTTTGTGTTTAATAGTAGAATGAATTACTAATAAGATACGAGTATTCATCATTTTTTCAAGTAAAATCTTTTAATATAGTCCAAAAATCAAATTATTTTTGGGTAAAAGATAAAAAATCGTTTACTGTGGTTTGGTCCATAATGCCAAGCCGAACAATTGCTTCCGCAGTAAATAGTGCAAATGTTCCGGTTCCTTTGGCGCACAACTGATCTTGGGAATTGAAGATTTCTCTTTGCATCAGTATTTCTCGTTTGTTATGAGTTTTTTGGTCGGTTTTATTCTTTTTGTGGATACCATATAGATACCATTTTTATTCTATTTGTCAATTTTTTGACTAAATATGTCTGTGGTCCAATGCAGTTATTTAAAATTTCTTTACCCCTGGCAAATCCTTTGAAAATTATTTGAAGAACCAAAGCGAGAAAATGATCAATCGCGTAAGCCAAAAGCCATGAAACAGAAACCTTACCATACCGCCTGGCATCCAAATTTCTTTCATAATCTCTCTGCCCAATATACAAATTGACGATTTTGATATCACCCTCCGGCTGTTGGTATCTCACGCGTGCTTGTTTTTCGGCGACTTCAAAGACCCGTTCATTGATATAGCGCAGCAAAAGAATCATCAATTCATTTTCTGGTATTTTATATTCTTGTGCTGTTTTTTGCAAAATTTCTATATGTTTCGTCTTCAAGCTGACACTTGTGTGGTTTGTATATTCTTTGGGTTTTGTTGGTATGTTCATAATAGACCTCTTAAAAAAAATAGATAGTTCTATTAATTAAAAAGCTCGCTATATCCCATTTTGTCCCAAGAAAACATGATTTTTTTATTTTTTTTTATATTACCATCTTGCATAGTTATTTAAATAACTATATTTGCAGCGCAGCCCATAATCAATACTTTTGTTTCATAAAATATTGATTGACAAATGGACTTGCTTTTTCAAATTAAAATCAAAAAATTTGTGCAAACATTCTGCAAAATGCAATAATACAAAAAATCATCGCATTAAAAGTATCTACCAACAGTGGAAATTTATAAAATTATATAGAAAAAAACAGGAAATATGAATGAAATTTGAAGAATTAGGTTTACACCAGGGTTTTTTAGAGCAAATACATGATATGGGATTCATAGAGCTTACCCAGGTGCAGGAAAACGCAATTCCCGCAGTATTGGACGGTAAGGATCTTACCATCCTTTCACAAACAGGTAGTGGCAAGACATTTTCTTTTTTGGTTCCTTTTATCGAACTTATGATAAGAGAAAATTGGGCACAGGATAAAATCGACAAAATAGCTCTTTTGGTTGTTGTCCCAACCAGGGAATTGGCGATCCAAATCGCGGAAGAAGCCAATAAATTATTGGAAGGGTCAGAATTGAGCGCGGATGCCTTTTATGGCGGTTCTGATATTGACAAACAAATAAGACAGATTCAAAAGGGCGTTGCCATTACAATATTCACGCCTGGAAGATTGATTGACCTGCTGGGCCGGCAATGCTATGACTTTGCGTCTATTCCGTATTTAGTTATTGATGAAGCTGACCGTTTATTTGATATGGGATTTGTGGATGATATTCGTTTTATCATAGGTAAGCTGAAAGGTCTAAAACAAAGAATTATGTCCAGTGCTACGCTTTCTAATGAAGTGCTTTCATTGGCAGATTTTTATTTACAAGATCCTATGCGGATTGAGATCAATCCAGAAGAGATGACTGTGGATTTGATCGACCAATTGGTTTTTCATCTGGGAGCGGAAGAAAAAAAACGTTTTATGGTCAATTATTTGCGGTCTTTGGATACCAATCTTGTGATGGTGTTTGCCAATACCAAAGATATGGTGGAAGACCTGGCTGAGCTTTTGAGCAAAAATGGCTTTAAGGCCAAAGGCATTTCATCGCGGTTAACCCAAAATACGAGAACAAAGTTGATCAAAGAATTTCGGGAAGAGGGTTTTTTCATTTTGATCGCTACAGATTTAGCTTCTCGTGGTTTGGATATTGACGGAGTAACTCATGTCATCAATTATGATTTACCGGACAATCCGGAAAATTATGTTCATCGAGTGGGGCGTACTGCGCGAGCCGGCAAAACTGGCGAGGCGATTTCTTTTTGTTCGGAACGAGATTACCAGATGATCCATCGAATTGAAGACTTTATTGGTCAAAAAATAGAAGTAGGAGTTTTGGAAGATAAATATTTGACAGATGTTGTAATGCCACCGTCAAAAAGATATGGCCGCAATAGAGATTTTGATCGTCGTTCGACAAGAAATAATACGCGAGGCGAGCGTCGGGATGAGCGTGATAAACCTGGCAGCAAAGCTGGCAATAGAAGCAGGGGGGACAATAGAAGCCGTTCAAACAATAAACCAGAAAATTCTTCTTTTGCTGAAGCGAATCGCAAAAAAAATACGGGCAATACTCGCAGAGACAATTTTAGAGATAATTCTAATAGGGGCAACCAAAGGGACAATACGCGCAAAGACCGTTCGAGAAGCAATTATAATGATTCGTATAATGTTGCGCAATCAGTACCGGAAGAGCCAATGGTTACAGTGTACAAACGCGGTTCCTATATTGATCCGGTAGAAGCGCAAAAAGAACTGTTGCGAATCACAGAGCAAGAAGAATCAGGGAAAACCAAAGGTTTGTGGCAAAACATAAAGTCTATTTTTAAGGGTAAAAAAAAGGCATCAGATGAGGCAAAATCGCAAGATAGAGCTGGCCGAAGAAATAATAGTGCCAATAGTGCCAAAGATCAAAAAAAAGATACTGCTTCCAGTTCAAAAAGTTCATCAGCCAATTCAGGAAAGGATGCAGCACAGAGAAGACGGCCCAATACATCCAGACAAAATGCCGGTAAGAAACAGCATTCAGATTTCAAAAAATCTACTGGAAAAAATAGTTCAAAAAATAGTTCAAAGAAGTCAAATCAGCGTAAAGGTCCATCTTCTGGCAATAAAAATACCGGTTCCGGCAACCGAAGGAAAAACGTACCAACAAAAAAACAATAATAAGCCCGAATTTGACATAGATTTGCTATAAGTAGTAAATGAGGGAAATGTAAAAAGGGCGGGCAAAATGAATGCTGATTAGGACGAATTATTTGGAAAAGC
>CAZCVM010000105.1:0-7272 GCA_964501965.1 uncultured Leptospiraceae bacterium
GAATTGGTACGCAAAAATCAATGGCAGCAAAATATTTATATCCGTCCCTTTCTGTACAAATCCGCGTTGCAATTGTCACCCAGACTGCATGACGTATCCGATCAATTTGCGATTTATACATTGCCTTTGAATGATTATTTGGATACCAATAGTGGATTGCGTTGTATGGTTTCTTCCTGGACACGGCTTAGTGACAATATGATCCCGACCCGAGCTAAGGCCACTGGCGGATACATCAATTCCGCATTGGCCAAATCAGAGGCAGTGACCAATGGTTTTGATGAGGCGATTTTTTTGGATGAACATGGTAAAGTCAGCGAGGGTAGCGCAGCCAATCTCTTTATTGTTCGTGATAATGTGTTGATTACAACACCCAAAACCGCGTCTATTTTGGAAGGTATCACCCGCCGTACTATTATGCGGCTAGCTAAGGACATGGATATGGAACTTGAGGAGCGCGATATCAGCCGGACAGAGCTTTATATGGCGGATGAAGTCTTTTTTGCCGGAACAGGCGTCCAATTGGCCTATATCAGAGAAATCGATCATCGGATCATTGGCTCCGGCAAAATGGGTCCAGTGACAGAAAAAATCTATCATTATTATTTTGATATGGTTCGAGGAAAAGCCGCTCAATACCAAGATTGGCTATTTCCCGTATATAAAGATTGATGTATGGATATTTGTTTACAATTTTTTGATCTCCTCGTTAGATAGACCAGTGACGCGGCAAATAACATCCATAGCAATGCCTTCTTTTTTCATCATTTTTCATCATTTGCGGCGCAACAATACGATCGTGAGATCATCCTTCAATTTTTTGGGGCCGATAAATCCATAAAAATCATCCAGTATGTATTGGACAATGCTTTTTGCGTCATTATTGGGCGCGTTTTCGTATGCTTTTGTCAGACGAGCCATGCCGTATTCTTCTTTGTCTTCATTGGTGCTTTCTATCAGGCAATCCGAATAGACAAGCAATGTATCTCCTTTTGTCATATTGAAACGCAATACCTTGTAATCGCTGGGCATTCCTTCAAAGCCAAGAAAAGTACCTTTCCAGGAAACATCCTTACGATCGATCACAGAGATTTTTTTCTTTTTGCTGCGGAAAATAATATCTGTATGCCCGGCATTGACATATTCTACTTTTTCTTTGTCAAAACGCAAAAGCAACCCTGTTAAATAATTATCAATATTTGATATTTCTTGTATTAGGTGATTGTTGGCAACTGTGAAAACATTGTTTAGTTTGGCTTTGCGCATTTTGATAAAGACCCGAAAAATGACTGGTTTGGCCAATACTGTGACCAATCCGGAAGCAATACCATGACCGGATACATCAAAAAGGCCCAATCCCAAAAGTTTGCCGTCTTTTTCATAAAAATCATAAAAGTCTCCGGAAACTCCGCTCATGGGTTTGAATACCACATCCATATCCCAGTTTTCTTTGTCTGAAAAATCTTTGGGTATAAGGTTGGACTGAACTGTGACCGCCATTTGCATATCTCTCTCAGCCATCCGTTGGTAATCGGACAAAGCTTCATTGGTTTCCTGCAATTGTTGGGTTCTTTGTTTGACCTTTTCTTCCAGAGTTTCCGCGTATTCGCGCAATTTTTGATTGGCCAGTGAAAGATCTTCCTGCAATTCATTGATTTTGCGGAATATATCAAAACTGCCTCGATTAATATCCAGTTTGCCATGTTTCTTGAACCAGGATATATAAAAGCCGAGAGGTATAGCAAGAGCAAAAACAATGGCTGATTTGTATACCAGGTGATGCGCCAGGGTATTGAAAAATGTATCAACTCTTGTTCCGGCAATGAATAAAACAGCGTCCAGGGTAATGGTCAATAAAAGCGAAATAATTAATAGAATAAATGCTGGTATTTTTTTCGCAGCATTCACCATTATTTGAAAAATAAACGCGGCAAAAAACAGATCAATGATTGTAGCAGCTAGAGAAACAGCCATTCGATTAAAAGAAGGCAAGAAAAGCAGCTTAGCACTCAATGAATATTCCGGCGGTACAATGCCAATGATGGCACGGCCCAAAAAAATCTGGGTCATGCCTAGAAAAATCTGGGTTAAAATACTGATGGCTATTAAATTGCGTGTTTCTCGGACTCCCTCTAGCACATAAACCAGAAGAATACTTGTAAACAGAAGCACATAAATACTGGATGAATAGCGAATAGATATTTTGCCCAGAAAATCTATGTCCATGATCAATTTGTAGTTTAGCTGACCGGTGATGAATGCCAAAAACCATAGCAATACAACAAAAAATACATAGTATTCTTTGAGCTGACGTATTCGTAAATAGTGAAACAAAAAGAGTAATGAGGTCAAAACCAGTAAAAAAATGATATAATAGATATATTGCATAGCAGGCTCCATAAAATTTTGTGGTATTTTTCGCCAAAATACCATTTTGCAGCATCATACAATATAAATTTTAGTTTTTTGTTAAGATTAGTAACATAAAATAAAAATTGTTAAATGCGGCGTACAATTCGTATCACAAAAACTGCGTCACTCAAATAATTTTGGATTTTTTTGTAAGCCCAAAAGTAATGCCAGCGCAGACGAAAATTTATCTCCCAATTTTCATTCAATATCGCAAAACTCAACCAACTGCTATTGCCCGGATAATAAATGCCTGGACTGATCTGGTATCCAAGTATTTCCTGATATATGATGGAGGCAAAGTATCCAACTCCCAGGCCGATTCGGTAAGGACGCTCCTGCAAATAAAATTCTCCTCCAGCATGAAACATTGTATACGCTGTGTTGGGTAAATCCCAAAAACGAAATTTATAATACCCGACAAATATTTCCGGACGAATGCCCCAATGTTTGGTTTCAAAATTCAGTGCTGCGCCGGCTTCGCCGGTGAAAAGCCCATATTCCATCGCAGTATTGGACAATTCATTGTCCATTTCAAAGAGATAATCCAATGATACCCAAATGAATGAAGTGCCGGATATGCCGATAAATGGTTCATAGGATATTTTGGCCTGGACTTTGTTTGTATTTATGGTAAAGAATAAGGCTATGAGAATGATGAGAATTAAACGCATTTTTGTTAATGATGCCATACTGGCCACCTCAAATATTTGATTTGTACTGATTTGTACATAGTTATTTAAAAAATAGTTATTTAAATAACTATTTTTAAATAACTATGCAAAGAAAAAAACAACGCAACCAGCGCAATCAATAATTAGAAGCGGAATAATCCCAAAAATATTGGGCTCCGCTTCTATCAGAGAACTCAATTGGCTTTGTAGGAAGCAGCTTTCTGTTCCAGATCAGCCAAATTGATTTGATGCTCAGCACGGATACTTTGTTTTTCAGGAAATGTCTCAATATGAAGTGACTGAGTCGGGTAGGCAAAATCCACGCCAATGTCTTTGGCCAAACGCATGATTTGTAAAAGAATATCTTGCTTGCCCATGAGCTCGTTTGTCCAGTCAGCCACATTGAGGAAAAAATAAACCATCACATCCAGGCTGAAAGCACCATAATTGACAAAGTAAACATGCATATTGTCTTTGTGGGTATCTGGATGAGCTATAATAATATTTTTGACCCCTTCGGTAAAAGCTTTCATTTTTTCCGGAGGTGTATCATAGGTAAGTCCCAGTGTGGTCGATACTCTGCGGTAGTTGTCACGTTTGGATACATTGATTATAGTGGAGTTGGCAACAACCGAATTTGGGATGGATATCTGAGTTTTGGCAAAAGTACGGATGCGCGTGCTGCGGATGCCGATTTCTTCCACTATGCCTTCAGCACTACCGATACGTACCCAATCACCCAGAATAAAGGGCCGGTCGGAAAAAATAGTTATGGAACCGAAAATGTTGGACGCTGTGTCTTTTGCGGCCAGGGCAAAGGCCAAACCGCCGATACCTAAACCAGCGAGTAAGGATAGCACATTGATGCCAAAATTTTGCAGGATGATCATGGTTCCAATACCCACAACCAGGGCTTTCAATGTTTTGGATAATATCGGGATGAGCTGATCATCCAAAGTGGATTTTGTTTTATCCGCTAAGGACTCAACAAATTCGATAAACACATTGACAAGCCTGTAAGCAAGCCAAATGAAGACAACGCCGAGAGCTACTTGTAAAGTATCTGTAATGAATTCAGTACTGCCTTTGCCAAATTTTAATAATGAAACAAAGAAAATCCAGGACCCGATGGCCGCAATATATCCAGTGGGGCCGCGAAAAGCAGAAATTAATTTGTCATCCCAAACGGTTTCTGTTTTTTTGGAAACAAATTTGTGAATAATGGAAACCAATAGCTGGACAATGAGTTTTACGGCCAGGCCGAGAAATATGGCAGCACCTATGCCTATCCATTGCCATATTTGTAACGCCGCAAATGGTTCTGTTGACCATTTGGGTATAAAATTTGCAATGGATTGCTGTAGATTTGATTCAGCCCAGATGGGAATTGTGGTCAATATTAGTAAACTGATAAAAATGAATTGTTTTATTTTTGGCATGGCAACCTCCGATTGTTTTATATTTTTTTATTAAACCAGGGAACATTTTGTTACTATGATAGGTCAGATAATGTAATAAACCCAAAACCAGGGTTTATTACATTATGAGATTTTTTTTCATAATCTTTCTCCTAAACCTCCATTCATCCCTCTGTCTTCCCCTTAGGCAGAGGGATACTTGTTTTTTTTTTAGGTGGATTTGATCCAGGTGTAGATTGCCAGACCCAATCCCACTAGTAGTAAAATGAGACCAATGATATACATAAATCCTTTGATCATGGGAAATAAAAAGAAAAAAGCAATGGCAAGCAAAGCCAGAAAAATAGCTTGACGAGTGTCTTTTTCCATCATTTGTATGAGAGCTAAAACCGCAATGACAATTGTACCTCCCCAATGCAAACCTGGAATTTTGGGTGCGATCATAAGCACAATTCCAATCACAGCTAAAACCAGCCCATAAGTGATTTGTCGTACTCTTTTTTGACGTGACATAATTTTTCCTCCATAAATTAATGAGTAACAATTTATTTTTTCAATAGGCAATGATCCCATTAGGTATCGAGAAAATCCATTAAAAAAAATGGTTGGCCTCGAATATCCGATTTTTTTTTGTTAAAATTGTTTTATTCGCATAAATGCAATTTCTATATGTCATTTTTTATATATAATTGTCTGGATATTGCCGGATTTCTTGCAATTGTTTTTGCAATTGATTGATCTCGATTGAAAATGAAATGTCCGGATGCTTTTTTTGTTGTTCTTGCGCGTATTCAATTTCTTGTGTTAAAAAATCCTGGTACTGTGGCGTATGCAAGAAAAAAGGACGATGCCCCAGGCTTTTTTGGATTCGCTCTATCGGGCGCATTAATTCCAGGGATTTGTCTGAAATAAAGGTATCTTGAAATTTCCCCCAAATATATTTTATGGCAAGCTCATTGGGATGCAGCAAGTCATCCTGATAAAAACGGTAATCGCGCAAATCATCCATCATTATTTCATAGGCTGGAAAATAATGCGCTGCGTCATTTTTATCCATATAATGTTGTATGGCTAAAAGTAGAATAGACTTACTCCTTTGATTATTTATCATTCCATCACGCAAATGCCGTACTGGGCTGACTGTGAAAAGAATTTGCAATTTTGGATTAAAATCTTTTAGCAAAGTCATTATTCTATGCCCGTATTCAATACATTCTTCCAATGTCAATAAATATCTTTTGAATATGCTTTGCGGCTGTTTGTGGCAATTGGCTACTATTTGCGTATTGGATTTGAGTTGGTAAACCCAGGCTGTACCAAAAGTCAAAAAAAGCCAATCACTTGTTTTTAGAAAATAATGAGTTTGCTGAAGTATCGCGTTTGCTTGGGACAGCATTATGGACTTATCTATGTGGTTCAATTTGCTATGGAACCAAAAACTTTGCCATAGAGATTTATCAAGAAAAATATCTTCTGCTGTGAATTTTTGGAAGTATACACTGCGTTCGACCAGATTGAAAATTGCAATGGGATTGTACAAAGTGCCAAATGGATTGGATAAAACAGGAAACTTGTAGTACTGTAAAAAATTTCCAATATTTTCCGTAAAACAAGAACCAAGTAATGTCACTTTTGATTTATGATCCAATAAATGCGGTGATTTTTGGATAGAAATTTCCGTATGCCAGAAATCATTTTTTGCCATTGCCATTGCCTAAAATATTGTGTCTGATTTTTTCTTTTGTTTTAGCTTTATGTTAGGTCCAAATTGTCTTTGGGTTTTATTTTTCCGCCTTTGAGTACTCTGGCAAAAATCCCTCGCCTGGGCATGATGCAATCGCCGGTGATTTTTTGGATAGCGCAGCCTGAATGACATTCTTTGCCTATCTGGGTGATTTCCAGCAATATATCCTCCCCAATGCGCAATTTGCCGCCAATGGGGATTTGGGTTAAGTCTATGCCCCTGGTTATTAAATTTTCAGCAAAAGCTCCGATTTTCAATTCCGGTATTTTTTCTTTTACCGTATCAATATCTTCCCCAGCCAATAAAGATATTTGACGGTGCCAATTTCCGGCATGGGCATCATGGACAATGCCCCAATCCGTGCGCAAATCCGCGCTAAAAACTTCATGTTTGGGTGTCCCTTTTTTTTCACTTAGGCAAATAGCTTCTATATATCCCATATTTATATTCCCATCAATGATCATGTCCCTGGCCGTTCAACATGGCAAATACATGGACCAACCCGGGGAACAAGGCCTGTAAACTTTCCACAGCCCCTTTCGCGCTCCCGGGAACATTGATGATTATGGATTTGCCTCGAACGCCAGCCAGTTCACGGGATAGCATTGCGAATGGAGTTCGGTCTTTGCCGTGCCGCCGAATGGTTTCAGCGATTCCAGGTATTTCTTTGTCCAGTACCATTTTTGTAGCCTCTGGTGTCATGTCTTTGGGGCCAAGTCCTGTCCCGCCGGTGGTAAAAATCAAGTCTATTTTTTGATCATCGCTCAATTCTATCAATTTATTTTTTATTTGATCTATGTTGTCCGGCAAAACAATATATTGATCTACTTCCAGCCCTTGATTTTGTAAAAAATCACGCATTTTTATTCCAGATGTATCCTGTCTCTTGCCGGCAAATGTAGAGTCGGAAATAACAACCACAGCACTTTTTATTTGTACTGGATTTTTGTCTTTGAAATCGCTTTTGCCCCCCTTTTTTTCTATTAGCTCAATGCCAGAAATAACCAGGTCATCGGTCAGAGGCTTT
>CAZCVM010000106.1:0-7262 GCA_964501965.1 uncultured Leptospiraceae bacterium
GAGATGTATCGAGCTCGCAACCATGCTGGATTTGCGCGGATTTGTGAATCCAGAAATTGCTTTTGGGCCCATAAATACCTGGTAAAGGTCGGGACCGGAAACATTGAAAAAAAGAATCTCCGCCAAATTGTTGCAATAATGCCAAGTCAGCCGCTATGTTGTCGTTCACTAAACGTAGCAAATCCCATGGCTGATTAAAGCAATAGGTTGGCGGCAATGGCGCAGGCGGCAAAGGATCGTCCGATCTTTGTATGTCGCGCAGCCAGGTGCTATGCTGCCAATTTGTTTTAGTGCTATCATGGTCTGATTTTTGGTTCGTAAAAATTCCCAAAAGAGGCGGCTGTTGCGAGTCTTTTTGAGTCTTGGTGTTCAGTACGGTATTGGGTACTGTTTGGCCTTCGGCAATTTGTTGCAGGATTTGCCGATTGTGCCATTGTGAATGCAGGATTAATGTCCGCGTTGAATTATTTGAAGTATTTGAAGTTTTTTTAAACAAATCATCCCATGCATTGGGAGATTGATTGTAAAAAATTTCCAGGCCGGCTCGGAATTCTGAGGTCCTAGCACCGCTAAGGAGATCATGGATAGTGAATTGTCGATATTGCAAAGGTCGGTAAATATGTTTGGCATTGGGAAACAGCAAAGTAAGCAATTGACGCAGATTGAGAATGCCAGTAGGTAAGTCCCAGGCGGCCCGCAACCGGGTCAATGGAAAAAGGTTTTGGTGATGCTGGGATTCATATACAATGATGGTATCGATATCATTTTGCGCCAAAGATTGGTTTGCAAATGTTTGTTTCGGGATAAAGCTATTTTTTTGATCGGATGAAAGCATTGCCTTTGCCATGGCCTTTTTTTTTGAACAAAGAAAAAATTTTATCAATTTTTATCAGCGACAACAATGTGTCTAAATAAAAATTGATAAAATAACTGTCTGGATTGTTTTTGCTATTGTTTGAAGAATTCTAAAGAAGATCCTTGCAGCGGCTGCATACCAAAAGAAATTGGATTGTTATTGGAAACGCATTTCAATTTGAAGCCGTTATTTGTTTCCGTGACAGTGTGTTTTGTTGTTTGCTTGTTGGCAGTATTGGTAAAAACTATCTGATTGCCCAAAACCGCAAAACTTCCGTTATAATTGCGGTTGCTAATGCCGCCAGTTTCTTTGTATTGAAAAGACCGGTTGTTTCGGTCCAGAATAAGAGTAATGGTCGCTGACACGCCGCCAGGAATAGCACCATCATAAACAAATGTACCATTAAGTAATGCTTTGTAATTGGTTTTTTTCACTGGTTTCGTTTCTCCGCAACCAACCATGAACATAGCAATGATCAAGGCACTTGTTACCAAATACAAGCCGGCGATAAGCCTTTTTTTTCCTTTTGTTGAGGCATTTGAAATAGCCATATTTTTCCTCCAAAGAATTGTCTAGCCAAAGCTAATTATTTTGTCTGATACTAATGGAAACTTTTTTATTAGTATGGCACATTTTGCAATCAAAAAAACATAAAAATTATTTTTAAATCACAAATAGCCTACAATTGATTGAGATATTTGAATATTTTTTCCTGTATCGCTGGAGGCAAGGAAATCCCCATTTCTTTTAGTCTACTGCGGTATTTGGTCAGACTTTTTTTTTCCATCGTGGTATTGCTGACATCCATGCTAAGCATATCTATTTTTTGTGAGATCGTGCGATACAAATGGGTATTGCGCTGCAAGAGACGGTCAACAAAATGGAGGAATTTTTTATTGATAGCCCGTCCAATTCGGCGATAAAAAGCATAACGAATCAAATATTCATTGTCAGCGTCATTCTGGTCGATTGCTTGCAATACTTGTCGCATATTGATACAATCAATCACTTCCATTGGGTAATGATCTTGGGAGATTTCATACAATAATGTATGCAATAACAGATTCTGGTAATACTTGTGTTTATAACAATGATCCATATCGCATTGCCAATTGGGCGGACACATGTGGTACATGACCAAATCCACATCTGATTTGGTATCGCTCATGCCAAAATTGACAGAACCCAAAAGTTCAAAAGCTATGGTTTCACCATTTCTTTGGATCGTTCGGGCAATTTTGATAAAATCCATAATCTTTTTTTTGGCGTCTGGGGTTTCAAATTGACGAAAAAAGAATTTGATTTCTTCAAATAAAGAAATTTTAGAACTTGTTGGAAAACCATTAAAATTGAATTCTTCCAATAATTCTATATGTCCCTTTGTCAGGCCAAATCGTTTTACTTTTTGAACGCACAAATCCTCGCAGTCCCTGGAAGATGTCACATTCAAATAAATTTCCGCGAAAAATCCGCCATCAGAAAAACCAATAGGTTGCAATGTCCGGCCAAAATTTCCTGGATTGGTAAGCACTGTATTGTGTTTTTTTTTGACTCCTCGGTCATCATGGATATGACCGGACAAAACCAGGCAGGCCTGGTTTTGCTGTTCTTCCAATAAACGGATCAATGCAGCAGAACCGCTATTTCCCTTTGTTCGTAGTTTGTCAAAATATCCGAATACCGGTTTGTGCACAACAATAATATGGCTTTTTTCCTTCTTAAAAAAATTGTGAGCAGTGCTGGGTATTCCTTTTGCCAAGTCTTCTTCCTGATAACGAACGATCAATTTTTCTGGGATTCCTAAAGTACGCACATCCGCGCCACCGAATCCGGATATCCGGTAGCCATGAAAAAAAATACTTTTTTTGTGAATATTGCGGTATTGCAATGCAGTTAGGTCCAGATCCATATCATAGTTTCCCGGAATAACGTAAACCGGGGCTGTACAGTATTTGCGAAATATTTCCTCCAATATCTGGTATTTTTCTTTCATGTTTTTGGTGGCAGTGATATATAGGGCCAAATATTTTTTGGCTTTATCGCTCCATTCAGGGTCATTGTCTTGACGCAATATTTGCTCCGCCTGGTCAAATGGAGTTGTGTTGTTGTCGCGGGTATAAAAGGTTTCCTGCAAACTGATGTATTCATATATCAGGTCATAACTATAAAAAGACCGGTACAACAGATCGCCTGCTACAATATATATATCTGCTTGCGTTTTTTGAAACAAATAACGCAACTGCTTATTTGCTTCGTGCAGGTCCGTGATATAGATTAATTTTAGGCTATCCATGAGTAGTTTCGCGATACTGGCAATAATGTTTCAGAAATTAAAAAAACCGGAAAACGTTTTTGGCTGCGTCTGGCCGCCAGGTATAAGCGAGCGCAATATCAATTACTTCATCGCGGTTGCAATTGTTGCAAGTGCGTGAATTTTTTACCATTTTTTCTGTCTGCGGCGCGGATAAAATTTTGTCCAATGTTGTGGTTCGGACATTTCCCATGGGTTCAGACCAGGCAGAGCAATTGATCACATCGCCATTGGCCACGATCTGGGTAAAAATTTGCAAAAACCGGCATTGGAACCTGGGTTTGTATTCTTTGAAATGATTAATATAGGATTGGCTATTAATAATCGGATAGCCCTTGCTTTTCAGTTCATCAATGCGCTGGAAGCTTTCGCTTAATGAGGAATAGGGTAGAGCCAGGTGCTGCCTGGAATCTGTTTCTTCATTGCGGTAGGTTCTTACTGGATCCATAGGATAAAAATTGATTTTGACATTCATGTCTTTGGCAAAAATAGCCAAATCCTCAATATAAGCCATATTTTCTTTCCATAGAATGGCATTGATAACCATGGGGACTGGTTTGTGAGAATGGACATAATCAATTCCATTGACGATATTTTGAAAAGTATCTGGAAAACGCCGAACTTTTTCCAATTCATCATCCGGTATATCCACAGAAATAATGAGCTGGTCCACATTGTCCGCAACCTCATCCCATCGATCCAGTAAATAGTTGCCATTGGTCATAACAGAAATATTCATTTCTGTTTTTTTTATGTATTGGAGGATAAGGCCAATATCTTGACGGGTAAACGGCTCCCCGCCGGTAATGATCGTGCCGAGGTATCCCAAATCTTTGGCTTGTTCGTATATTGCCAAAAGTTCCAGGGTAGACAAATCATTTTGATTCCCGCTAACATAAAAGCAATATGGGCAGCGGCAGCCGCATTTCGTTGTGATATAATGATAGAGTAGAAAGGGTTTGGTTTTGGAAAACACAGACTGCGCCACAGACTTGGTATGTTGCCAATGCTTATTCCATTGTTCTGTGTCCGGATATTTCATACGATCCCCCTTGATCTTTCCAAGCCTTTGATTCATTGCAAGATTAAAATATAGAATATTTTGGAATGGTTTGACAACAGCCTTGCAATATTATTATTGGAATAGAGTCATTGGAAGGAGAGTGCATGATGTTTCAAGCCTATTTTCAAAAAATCAACGAACAATTGACTAAAAAAAGCAAGGATGGCAAAGTCTCGCAAAAAATTCTGGCAGACGCGGTCAGAACATTTTTGGCGGATCATTTTCCGGATCAATTTCGCACGGAAACGGGTGCTGCTTTGGATTCATTTGGACATCGAGTGGATGGTATCGACATATTGCAGGGATTCAATTTTCATAAAGGTATCCTGAAAATGTTTGGCAATGCCATGCCGATCGAAATGATTTATGGCGCGATTTTTGTTGTACCTCGTTTGACCCCGGAAATCCTCAATGAAAATTTGCAAAAAGTATTGTCTTTCAAGCGTTTGTCGTACCGGGTGGACGCAGAGGAAGGAACAAGTCCCCGAAAAATCGCGGCTACCATTTTTGCTTATGATTCAGATTTGAGTTATCACCAGATAAAGGATTATACGCTAAATTTTTATCAAAGCCATGATATATTGAATGCCTATGAAGTGGATTTTATTGTGGTGATGAATCATTCATTGATGGTCAAGGATTGGCATGAGCTGGCCAAAAGGTTCAAAGCGATTGAAACCAAAAAAGATTCCTTAATGTTGTTTTATATACTTTATCATGAGTTTGTTACCGGCGATGAGCCAGCGATGCATGGATTTAGTTACCGCAATTATATTTTGCAGATTCCCGAATATAAAGAATACTAGATAAATATTAGATAAATATTAGATGAATATTAGATGAATATTAATAAAAAAATATTTTAAAAACAGATTCAAAAACACATTCAAGGAAAAAAATAGAATGCGTATTTTTATATGAGAAAAGTTACATTGCGCCTGGAAGAATACACTATAAAGGGTGTTTCTTTGGGCAGTGCTCGTACCACGATAATGATCAAGCCGGGCGATATCCTTATTGATATTGGTTTTGGGTTTAATGAGGCGATCAGGTTTCCCAAATTGTATCTGACGCATGGTCATGTGGATCATATAGCAGATTTGATTTATTATGTGTCCCAGAGAAAATTGATGTCTATGGAGGGCCCGCAAATTTTTTGTCCAGCCGAATTGGTAGAGCCGTTGCAGCAAATCATTGCTCATTATGAAAAAATTGAAAGAACGCAATACGGTCATCAGATTATTGCTCTGGAAGCCAACAAAGAATACAATCTCGGTAAAGGTAAATTTTTTATGCCAATATCGATGAACCACAGGATTCCCAGTTTAGGCTATTGTTTTTTTCAATATAAAAGAAAATTGAAAAAAGAATACTTGTCTTTGCCCCAAGAAAGAATTTTGGAATTGAAAATGAACAATGAAGATATCTTTGTCCAGGAAAAATCCT
Source organism: uncultured Leptospiraceae bacterium (assembly GCA_964501965.1). Lineage (GTDB taxonomy): Bacteria > Spirochaetota > DYNZ01 > DYNZ01 > DYNZ01 > CAZCVM01. The sequence goes on from CAZCVM010000106.1 coordinate 5,677, forward strand.
ATGATTTATTTGTTACTGGTGATACCAATTTTCAGGCAGTGAAAGATACTCCAGAAGCATTGCAAAGCAGGATACTTTTGATAGAAACCACCTATGTAGATGAAAAAAAACCTCCCGAATTGGCAGCGCAATGGGGGCATATCCACTTGGATGATATTTGGCAAAACGCGGCGTTATTTGAAAAAAATAAATATATTGTACTGTACCATTTTTCCCGCAGATACAAAAGAGAATATCTGGATACAGTCATCAATGAAACATGTCCTATTTCTTTGCAAAATAAAATTCGGTTGTTCAACTGATCTGCTTATCGAAAAATGTATTTGTTTTTTATGTTAAAATAAAATAATATATTTCAAAATGGAGAAAAATATGGGAATACGATTGAAAACAATGTTGATCATGATTGTTTTTCTTGCGTTGATTGTCCTTATCTCATTACCTTATGTTTATCTACAAATCCAGGAGATACGGGAAAAAAACTTGCGCCAGACAAGTACTCGATTGGTTTATTCATTTTCGGACGCGCTCAATGCCAAAAAAGATGTTTGGCTGACCAATGCCTTGCAAATCGCCAATAATCCGATGATTCGCCAGGCAATGGCAACTGGAAACAGAAACCAGGCATTTGACATTTTGCAGTTCTATGGAAAAGTATTCAAAAGAGATACAAATTTCAACAATGTTCAAGTGCATCTTATTGATAAGGAGATGCGGTCGTTTGTAAAATCATGGGACCGAGATTCTTTTGGCGAGAAGCTGACATACTCTTCGGCCTATAAAAAAGTAGCGCAGGATAAAATGCCGATAATCACCATGGAGGCTACTTCCAAAGGACTTCGATTGAAAGGATTGTATCCGGTTTATTTTCAGGGGAATTTTTTAGGAATCGCGAATTTTGAAGGCGGACTTAATTCAATAAAACGCCATTTGCAAAAACAAAATATTCAATTTGTTTATTTTTTGAGTAGTTCTTTTTTGGATATTGCTTCTTCTTTGAAGTCCAGCCCCCAGATATCCGATCATGTTTTGAGTCAAAAAGATTTTGATAAAGATTTTTTTGATTATCTCAAGAAAAAACCGGAAGTTTTTTCTTTGCGTGATAAAGAACAGAATTTTTTATTTGATGACAGCTATTTGACTGTTGCTTTGCCGGTCAATGATTTTGGCGGTAAAAACTATGGCGTATATATTATTGGTCAAAAAAGCAATATTGTCACGGAAGTTCTTGATTCGAGTACATCACTTATTATTATGTTTTTTGTGTTCTTTTTAGTTTTGTTTGCTGTTGTCGCCTGGATCGCGTATTGGCTTATGGGTAAGTACATTACCGCGCCATTGCAAGGATTGGTTCAAAGAATCATTACTTTTGCGGATGGAGATTTGCGTGAGCATTTATCCTCAGAAAGAAAAGATGAGATTGGACAAATGATTTTGGGTGTGCGCAATATGACTGACCGGCTAAGGGATGTCATTGCCAATATAAACACAGTTACAGTGAATGTAAAAAATGGAAATCACAATATCAGCAAAAGCGCGCAAAGTCTTTCCCAAGGCGCCAGCGAACAAGCCGCATCCGTGGAAGA
>CAZCVM010000107.1:0-7260 GCA_964501965.1 uncultured Leptospiraceae bacterium
ATTATAGCCGTCGTGAAAGCAAGTGTGTAAAAAAAATTGTACATTCAGAAGTACATTCAATGGACACATCAATTGAGCAAAAAAAAACAATTGTTTCTTTTATAAAAGAATTTTTCATAGATTCATTGGCGAAGGCAAATATTGAAGCTATTTATATTTTTGGCAGTTTTGCGCATACACCTAACCATCTTTTCCATGATATTGATATTGGAATAAAATTGACTAATACCGTTGACACAGCCCAATTATGGCGAATAGGTCAATCATTAGCCAATCAATTGGATGTGGATATTGATTTAGTTGACTTAAAAAAGGCAAGCGATGTGATGCGCTTTCAGATCATAAGCACAGGCCAAAGGATATATGCTCAGGAGCTCACTCAAATAGGTTTTTTTGAAAATCAAGTTTATTCCATGTATTTGGATTTAAATGAAACCCGCAAGCCAATCATTGAAGCTTATGTGCAAAAAGCTGTGGGGCCAGGTCGGCCAAACAATGGATCAAATAATGGATGACATTATCATCAACAAAACAGGCGTTATTCAAAGATGCGTTCAGCGTATTTTAGAAAAATCATCTTGAAAAAATACATGAATAGATGATACATTTCCAATAAAAACATTGGAAATATCCATAAAGTCATTTTTTAAGATCAATAAATTCAATAAAAAATAAACAAGAAATAAGGAAATAATTATGAATATATGCGTTATTGGCACCGGCTACGTCGGTCTGGTCACAGGAACTTGTTTTGCGGATATGGGCAATCATGTCTGGTGCGTGGATATAGACAAGGCAAAGATTGACAATTTGAATCAGGGAAAGATACCGATCTATGAACCCGGCCTGGAAGAAATGGTTCAGCGCAATTATAAAATGGGACTATTGAAATTTACGACGGACTTAAAAGAAGCTTTGGAAGATTCATTGTTTGCCTTTATCGCTGTTGGCACGCCTCCCGGAGAAGACGGGTCAGCGGATTTGCAGTATGTCATTCAAGTCGCGCAAGACATAGCTCAAAATATGACATCTTATAAAGTGATTATCAATAAATCTACTGTCCCAGTAGGTACTTCCGAAAAAGTCAGAAATGCGGTCAAAACAGTTCTGGATAAAAAGCAATCAGATTTGGAATTTGATGTGGTTTCCAATCCTGAATTTTTGAAAGAAGGTGCTGCAATTGCGGATTTTATGAAACCGGATCGTATCGTTGTAGGCGTGGACAATCCGCGTGTTTCTGAGCTTATGAAAGAATTGTATTCCAGCTTCACCCGCAATGGTCATCCAGTTTTGCTTATGGATTTACCGTCCGCAGAAATGACAAAATACGCGGCAAATGCCATGCTGGCCACGCGTATTTCTTTTATGAATGAGCTTTCTCACCTTTGCGAAAAAACAGGTGCTGATATAAGTTCTATTCGTCAGGGTATTGGCTCTGACAAAAGAATAGGAATGAGTTTTTTGTATGCTGGCATTGGTTATGGCGGATCATGTTTTCCCAAGGACGTGAAAGCCTTGATCAATACCTCGCGTGAACACGGTGTGAGTGCGGAAATTTTGACAGCAGTAGAAAATGTCAATGAAAGACAAAAAATCCATTTATTTGATATAGTTACCAATTATTTTAAAAAACGCAATGATTCATTATCAACAAAAACAGTGGCAATATGGGGATTGTCATTTAAGCCCAATACCGATGATATGCGGGAAGCTCCGTCTATAGAGATAATCAATGCTCTAAAAAAAGAGGGAGCCAAAATCCAGGCATTTGATCCGGTTGCGATAGAAGAAGCGCAAAAAATTCTTGGTAGTGATCAGATTCAGTACAAAGAAAATTTGTATGAGGTTTTAGAAGGCGCGGATTTTCTTATGCTGCTCACGGAATGGCATTATTTCCGGAAACCAGATTTTGAAAAAATTAAAAATGCGCTTAAAATGCCGCTTATATTTGATGGACGCAATCAATATGACCCGGAAAAAATAGCGGAGCGGGGATTTGAGTATTATAGTATTGGTAGAAAGTGACGCTAAAATTGTTTGATGAGATTATCTATTTTTGAGCGGGAAAAAATTGTCGAGGCTTTTGTAAATAATTTTGGTCAAGGAGAAATTTTCCTATTCGGCAGTCGTGTCAACGAGCAAGAAAAGGGCGGAGACATTGATCTGTATGTCATCCCAAAACATGCTCACAAAACAAAGAGTTTAATAGAAATTAAAATAAATTTCCTTGTAGAATTAAAAAAATCTATTGGGGAACAAAAAATCGATGTGGTTATTGATAAAGGTCAAAATCGGCCTATTGATCAAGTCGCCAGGCGCGATGGAGTATTATTGTGCAAGAATTAAAAGAAATTTTTCGAGGCCTTGATCGACTTTTTGAGAATTGCGATATTGATTTTAATGAATTAAACGAAGCTCAGATCAATACTGATTTCTTTGATGTTATTCAAAATCAAAGGATAGTAAATAGTTTTCTGTTCAATTATATGAAGATTCAGGATAAAATCGGTAATAAAGTATTTAAAAAGATTTTATTTGAATTGAAAGAAATTCCAGATATGAGCCTGCCTATGAAAGATGTTTTGAATTTATTAGAAAAGCTAGGCTTAATTGCTCAGGCATCTGATTGGGATGAATTGCGAGAAATTCGCAATTCATTAGCCCACGAATACCCTTTGGATGTGTATGATAAAATTGAGAATTTGCATTTAAGTATGAAAGGTTATGGTCTTTTAAAGACTATATATGATGCACTAAAAATATATTGTCAAAATCATCAGTGTATTTAGTTAAAAATTTTCTAAGTAAAGATGTTTGGAATTTCAATTGAAAATGAAAATATTTAGTATTGTTGAAATAGTCTGTATAGTCATTAATGGAGAGAAAAGGATGAAAACATGGACATAGCATTGATCGGAATAGGCAGAGTTTCCAAAAGGCATTTAGAGGCTCTAGCGGAAAACAAAGAGCATATCCACTTAAAATATGTATGCGATGTGCAAAAAGAGAGAGCTGATCAAGCTGCAGCAACGTCAGGGGCGCAAGCATTGTATGATATAAAAATGATACCGCCGGTTGATGCTATGAGTTTTGCCACTCCATCTGGATTGCATCCGGAACATGTGCAACTTGCGGCAAAGCATTGTCAAACAAAGTATATTGTTTGTGAAAAGCCCATTTCATTGACAGTGAAAGAAGCTTTGACCATGTTTCGAATATGTGAGGAGAATAATAAAATATTACTCCCTGTTTATCAAAACCGTTATAATCCCTTGATTGTTTTTATCAAAAAGTTGATCGATTCAGGAAAGCTCGGTACAATTTTCCAATTCAATGTCAATATTTTTTGGAATAGAAATGATGAGTACTTTCAAGTAGATTGGCATGGCACTAGAGAGCTGGATGGTGGTGTTTTGTATACCCAGGCCAGTCATTATGTAGATATGTTACATTTTTTATTTGGGGAAGTGGAAACAACAAAAGGAATAGGAAAAAGTTTGCGCAATTTGGAAGTCCATGATACGATTTCATCGGTAATGAGTTTTCAAAGCGGAGTAGTGGGGTCTCTCAACGCAACTGTGAGTGTGTATGATAAAAATTATCTCACAGAGTTCACTATCATTGGTGAAAAAGGGACTGTGCGCTTATCTGGTACAAATCTAAATACAATTGATTTTTGGAAAGTGCAAAATATGGAGAAACCTGACATGGATTTTACGATAGATCATCAATATGGCAAAGGACATGATGCTTTATATAGTTACTTAGCACAAGAAAAATTGGATATGTTTCCCAATAAAAACGATGTGCTTTCAGGTATCTCTTTAATGGAACGTTTGTCTTACTAAAATAGTTTACAATAATATTTTATTTTAACCTTATTGTCACGGAGATAATAGCATGAATACTGATATAATGATTCATAAAACAGCGATTGTTGATGAAGGTGCTAAAATTGGTGTGGGTACTCGTATCTGGCATTGGGTGCATGTATCGAAAGGTGCGCAAATCGGCCAAGGATGTTCCTTAGGACAAAATGTTTATATTGGAAATAATGTGATCATCGGCGATAATGTTAAAATACAAAACAATGTCTCTGTGTATGATAATGTGTTTTTGGATGATGATGTTTTTTGCGGTCCAAGTATGGTTTTTACCAATGTGATTAATCCGCGTTCCGCCGTAAACCGAAAAGATGAATACCTGGATACCAAAGTTCAACAAGGGGTAACATTTGGTGCCAATTGTACTATCATTTGCGGCAATAATATCGGAAAATTTGCTTTTATTGCTGCGGGCGCGGTGATAACAAAAAATGTTAAACCATACGCGCTAATGGCCGGAGTTCCTGCCAGGCATATTGGCTGGATGAGTCAATATGGCGAAAGGGTTGATTTGCCGCTATCTGGAAGCGGCGAGTGGGTTTGTCCGCATTCTGGGCTTAAATATCTTTTAAAAAAAGATCAAATTGTTACGATAGAATAAAATTAATGATACTTAATAAAGAATAATAATTGAAAAATGGAATTTTAAATAGAGGATCAAGATATGTTAGAAAATAAGCAATGTAAAAATTTATTAAAGAAAATAATAGATAATCAGCATCTGATTGGCGTTATTGGTTTAGGATATGTTGGGCTGCCGTTAGCTGTACTTTTTGCTAAAAAAGGTTCACAAGTTCTTGGCTTTGAAAAAAGCCCAAAAAAAACTGATATGGTAAATAGCATGCAAAACTATATCGGCGATGTAAAAGATCAAGAATTGATTGATGTTGTAACAAATAAAAAATTTTCAGCAACAGCAGATTTTTCGCGTCTCAAAGAATGCGATGCTATTATCATTTGTGTTCCCACCCCTTTGGATAAGTTCAAAAAACCTGATATGAGTTATATCCAGTCATCAGCGCAGGATATTGGTCGGAATATGAAGCAAGGTGTTTTTATATCTCTGGAGAGTACCACATATCCAACGACGACAGAAAATTTCTTGCTTCCTATTTTAGAAAAAGAATCAGGGTTGAAGCATAATAGGGATTTTTGGATTGCTTTTTCCCCGGAAAGAGTAGACCCAGGAAACACTAAATTTAAAACCGAAAATACGCCCAAGGTTTTGGGTGCTTTGGGCGATGATGCTCAAGAAATTGGCATGGCTGTTTATTCTAAGGCTATTACACATTTGCATCCTGTCAGTTCGCCGCGCATTGCTGAGATGGTCAAAATATTGGAGAATACTTACAGGTTAATAAATATATCCATGATAAATGAAATGGCCCTTCTTGCCGGAAAAATGGAAATTGATATCTGGGAAGTCATAGAAGCAGCAAAAACCAAGCCGTTCGGTTTTCAGGCTTTTTATCCGGGGCCTGGGATTGGTGGCCATTGCATTCCTTTAGATCCTTTTTATTTGGAATACATTGCCAAGAATTATCAATTTGATTTAAGCATGATTCATACTGCTGGACATATTGATATGATGATGCCTCATAGAATGACCATAAAAATATCTTCTGCATTAAATCGACATAAAAAAGCTCTCAATGGTGCCAAAGTTTTGATAATGGGTGTGGCATACAAACCTGATATCTCAGATGAGAGGGAATCGCCAGCATTGAAACTCATAGATGAATTGGCAAAAAAATTCGTTGATATTTATTATCATGATCCTTATATTTCCGAGATAAAAACAGAGGAGGGAAATTGTTATAAGCATAGTCCGTTAAGTGATTCATTTATTGGGTCTATGGATGCTGTGGTTTTTGTAACGAATCATAGTCAATTTGATGTCAAGCATATTGTGGACAAAGCGCAATTGGTTGTTGATTTGCGCAATGCTGTCAATTTTAAGAATGACAAGGTTTATAAATTGTAAAAATAAATAATTGTAAAAAATTAAAAAGATGAAAATATAAAAAGATGAAAAAAATTAAAATTGTTACAGTCATTGGTGCTAGACCACAATTCATTAAAGCGGCTGTGATCAGTCGTCTAATACGCGATAATTTTAAAAATGAATTCGAAGAATATTTGGTTCATACTGGTCAGCATTATGACAAGAATATGAATGAAATATTTTTTGAAGAGATGGATATTCCGCAGCCGCATATTCATCTGGCAATTGGCTCCGGCAGTCATGGTCAAATGACTGGGCGAATGCTTGAAAAAATTGAACAAGTACTTCTGGAACAAAGACCGGATATTGTGTTAGTTTATGGTGATACAAATTCTACTTTAGCGGGTGCTTTGGCTGCGGTAAAATTGCATATTCCAGTAGCGCATATTGAGGCAGGGCTAAGGTCTTTTTTTATGGCAATGCCAGAGGAAATAAACCGGATACTCACTGATAGAGTAAGCAGTTATCTTTTTTGCCCGACAGAGAATGCGATTCAAAATCTCAATAACGAGGGAATGCGGGATGGAATTTTTCATGTCGGAGATATTATGTTGGATGCTTCACTTTATTATCGGCAAAAAATAGACACTAATAATATGACTGTTTCCGTTCCTGATAGAGATTTTATTTTGAGCACTATCCACCGAGCCGAAAACACAGATAATGATGAAAGGTTGACTTCTATTTTTATTGCGCTGAATGAAATAGCAAAAAAAATTCCGGTGATTTTACCTTTGCATCCAAGGACAAAGAAAAAATTCATGGATTTGCGTGATAGAATAGATATTTCAATAGACCATATTCAAATTGTCGATCCTGTGGGTTTTTTTGAAATGCTATATTTAGAAGATTTATGTTCTATGATTATTACTGATTCAGGCGGTGTGCAAAAAGAGGCTTATTTTTTCAATAAGCCATGTATCACTTTGCGTGACCAAACAGAATGGATTGAAACCGTAGAATCTGGTTGGAATGTCATTGCTGGAGCAGATAAAGAAAAAATCATTGATGTTGCATTTTCTTTTAATAGGCCGGCCACACATCCTGATTTTTATGGACAAGGGAAAGCAGGAAAGGAAATATTGGAAATCCTACGCAAATTCTAGTATTTTGACAAATTTTAAATTTATCATTTAATGAAGTTCTAAACGGTCAGAAATGTATAAATAGTTCTTAGTGACTTGGAACAAAATGTAAAAATATGAAAAAATTCTTTAACACAGCCGGTCCCATTATTCCCGAAGATCATTATTATATTCCTTCTAAAGAACGGATGGATTGGGAGGAATTGATTCAATTAATTGACAATAAACGGTATTTTATTTTGCACGCGCCCCGGCAAACAGGAAAAACCACAGCAATGCTGGAGCT
>CAZCVM010000108.1:0-7228 GCA_964501965.1 uncultured Leptospiraceae bacterium
CCCCGCAATGACGGTAGTGACAATTATTTGGCGTATGAACGGACTGTGCCCGGGCTCAAAGTCCTTGTGGCAATCAATTTTTCCAAGAACAAAAAATTTGTTTCTACCAGCCAAAACAATTGGCAAATCATTTTTTCAACGCACAAACCCAATGGGCCATTTTTTGACAATAAATTGTTGTTGGAAGCTTATGAAGTTATATTGTTGGAAAAAAAGCTGGAAGCAGAAGAATGAAACATTCATAAAAAAGCAAAATGAACCTGATTTTCCGGTAGGCTTTGCGTACCGGAAAATCAGGTCTGGCATTTCAACCGATTTTGCATAAATTTTTTATAAATTTTGCATGGATTTTTTATAGTAAAAATCCATGCAAAATCATACAGGCACAGGATACCTAAATAGTGTTGCTGTTTTTATTTTACTCTTTTGTAATATTTTTCAGACAATTCAGCGTATCTTTCAGACATTCTGTATTTTTTTGTTTTGTACCTTTCCAATGACAATTTGTAATATCTTACCGCTCTGGCATAATACCGTTTGTTGGCATCATTTTTGTTTTTGTTTCTGACTGCTTTTCGGCCAGCGATTCTTGCTTTTGTCAGCGCTCTAGCTGCTTTTGTCCGATAAGCACTGTCATTCTTATTTTTGCCTTGGACTTTTTCAAAATAATCATGGGCCCTTTTGGCATAAATGTATGCATATTTATATTTTTTTGACCGGTAACGTGCATTTGCTCGCTTGTAGTATTTCAGGCCTCTTTTGTAATACATCTGGCTATTACGAGAAGAATTTTTGTTTTTGATTGCTTTTCGGTGAGCGATCCTTGCTTTTTTTATCATATTGTACGCTTTTTTTCGTTCTTCTACAGAGGATTTATTTTTTTTGCCAGCATATTTCATCCCGGTTATTTGGGATATGCGTCTTTTGGCTATGTCCAGTGATCGATCTGCGCTGGAATTGCTTTCTTTATGGCGCATAAATCGGATCAGATAAAGCCGGTTCGCTGCTTTCTTCAGAGCTTTCTGTCCCTGACTGGGATAGCTAATGGACCGAATAGAACTGTACACAGCTCTGCGGACTTTGTAGTCTTTATTGGTAAGGCCACCCATCAATGCACGCAAGCATCGATTGTAATTTTTGGGGCAAACATCGGAAATCGTGCTTCCTTTGCCCACATAATTCGCACGCTGAAAATCTGTCCAGGATACAGTTGAGAAATATCTCGACTGACCGGATTGAACCGCATTTTTTAATCGGTTTACTTGAGCCTGATTGGCCCAGACGGACAAAGCAGATGCCAGGAAAAAGGCAGAGCTCAACCATACCATTATTTTTTTATTCAGTCTCATAAGACCTCTCTTTTCTTTCATTGGTAATTTTATTTGTAAATTGGATTGAATTGGTTTTATTATGTTGGTTTTTTTTTATTTTTTCCTGAATAAAATTGTGTTTTATTCAAGGATAGTTCTAGTGGATAGATTGGTGCATAGATTTGAGAAAAATGCCAATTTTTTGGGCATACTGATCAGGATTTTGGAAAAAACAGCCATAATGGCCGGAATGTTCACATAGCCAAACCTGGAAATCTGTGCTATTATTGTGTTCGCTAAACCATTGCCGCATTTGTTGCTGCTGTGTTTGCGGAACCACATGGTCGTTTTTGCCGTAAATGAGCAAGGCAGGTATTTGTTTTTGAGCCAATGCTTTGATATCCGCGTGAAAATTGTCTGTCAAGGAGAAGCCCCATAGCATTTTAACGAGCCAGGTATGTACTGGCAACAAAATCGAAGCAGGTAGTTTGAATTTGCGTCGAATATGGTATGCCAGGACTTGCCGTATATCCAGATAAGGAGAATCCAGGATCACAGCAACGATTCCGGCAATCGATGCGCCAGCACGCAAGGAAACAGACGCGCCCATGGAAAAACCATGCAGGATGATTTTTGGTTTGGATTTTGGATAAACATTTTTTTTGATCCAGTCAATAATCGCGGCCAGATCCGGGTGTTTGTCATCAGCCAGGCTATTGACACAGGGCGTGGACAACCCATGGCCCCGAAAATCATATAGTACAACGCCATACCCCATCTTGTGCAGGGACAGACCCACTCCCAAAAGATTTTCTTTACGCCGCTGAAACATGTGAGATAGAACCACTGTATACTCTGATAGCTCGTTTTGTTTGCTGCCCGGCGGCAAATATATGGTGTGCAGGTTTATTTCTGTGCCTTTGCTCGGCACAGAAATAAAAAATTCCTGGAAATCCTGATCCTGAACAAAGCCTAGATGCTGGAAAGACAAAACAAAGCTCCATTCATAGCCCCGTTTGGTGGGAGACAATGTTTTTTTGTAAAGCAAAACAAAGGAAAACACCAATAGCGCAATGTACAATCCCAATAATATGCCCAGGAAAATCAAACCTGGATAAATCCAATCCATAAATGGCATTACTTCAGATTTATTTATGAAATATCCAATGCCTGGTCCAAGGCTGTCAAAATGTCATCTATGTGTTCCAACCCAATGGACAGCCGGATTAAATCAGGACTCAACCCTCCGGCAAGCTGTTGTTGCGGGGATAATTGAGAATGCGAAGTCGAAGCTGGATGCAATACCAGGCTTTTTGCGTCACCGACATTGGCTACATGCGAAAATAATTCAATATGGTCGATAAACTTGACGGCTGCGTCATAGCCCTTTTTGATGCCAAAAACAACCATGCCTCCGTATCCTTTGGTCAGGTATTTGCTTGCGCTTTCATGGGATGGATCATTTTCCAGGCCAGGGTAACGTACCCAGGCGACACGATCATCCTGGGCCAGGAATTGGGCGACAGCCAGGGCATTGGAGCTATGGCGTTCCATGCGCAGAGGCAAGGTTTCCAGGCCTTGTAAAAACATCCAGGCATTGTCAGGAGAAATGGCAGCTCCCAAATTGCGTAAAGGGACAGTGCGCAATCTTAGCGCGTAGGCAATCGGGAGCAATTCTGCTGGCAAATCTTTGGCCCATTTCAATCCATGGTAATTGGGGTCTGCTTCTGTAAACAATGGAAATTTTTCGCTGTCCCAGGCAAAGCGTCCGCTATCTGTGACGCATCCGCCGATTGCTGTGCCATGGCCGCCGATCCATTTGGTCAAAGAATTGATCACAATATCTGCTCCATGTTCAATACTACGCATCAAATAAGGAGTAGTGAATGTGCCGTCCACGACCAAAGGTATGCCATTGGCATGAGCGATTTTTGCCACTTCGCCAATGTCAGTAAAATCCAACACTGGATTGCCGATTGTTTCAACATAGACCAATTTTGTTTTTTTTGTAATGGCCTGGGCAAAATTTTCCGGCTTTTTTGAGTCCACAAATTTTGTGGTAATGCCAAATTGGGGCAATATGGCGTCAAACATAGTGTATGTGCCGCCATACAGGTTGTTTGCGGCAACAATTTCATCACCCTGACGGGCGATATTGATGATAGCATAATGAATAGCACTGGTTCCGGAGGCAATTGCAACGGACGCAGCCCCGCCTTCCAGCGAAGTGACACGTTGTTCTAGGACATCATGTGTCGGGTTCATCAGCCTGGTATAAATGTTTCCCAATTCTTTTAATGCAAAAAGATTGGCCGCGTGTTCACAGTTTTTAAATAAGTATGAACTGGTCCTATGTACTGGCACACCCCGTGCCATTGTTGTGGGGTCAGGCGATTGACCTGCGTGCAATGCTAATGTCTCAAATTTGTAATTTCTTTTCATTGTGTTCTCCTTAACCGCATCTGAATTTGACAAATACAACTAAAATGGTAGTGATAGTTTTCTATGTCAATCCATAAAATGGATCATAAATAAAATATTGAAATAAATTTTTGGTTTTTTTATGCTTATAAATTTAAGGTACATAAAAAAATGCTTGTATTTTGGCATGGTTCTGGTAGTTTGTCCTATTATTTGAGAATGATTCTCAAATAATCTTAATAGAAAGTCGTTCTATATAAAGGTCGTTTTATATGATCGTTAAATATCTATAAGATTGCAATACAGATACAACGTATACAATGGAGAGTAAAATGGCGCAAAATCCAGTCACCTTGGACCGTTTATCTTATGGAGATGGCTTTGAAATTATCTCATTGCATGGGCAAGGCGAGATTAAGAAAAGATTGCTGGATATGGGGTTGATTCCTGGAGCAAAGGGGATTCGGTTGCATCAGGGATTGCTGCGTGATCCAATTGAATTGCGTTTAGGAGCTTTCAAGGTATCTTTGCGGCACCGAGAGGCAAAAAATATCCTTGTTTTGCCCCTGGTTTCTGTGCCGGACAGTATAGACCAACGAGGCAAAAATGATTTTGCCCCAAAACAAGATTTGCAGGCGCAGCAATTGCCGCGCCAGGGCAGGGGACGCCGTTTCCGCCATTTTTTTGATCCCATGCACCAACATTATCAACGCAATCGCCGCAATCATGCCACGCATCGACAGCCCACAAAATCTCCCAAAGACCCCAATGTGATTCGAATAGCTATGGCAGGCAATCCGAATACTGGAAAAAGTTCCTTGTACAATTTAATCACTGGTAGTCATGCCCATGTAGGAAATTATTCCGGTGTCACTGTAGAAACGAAAAAAATTTTGTTTCGCTTCAAAGGTTATACTTTTGAATTTATAGATTTACCTGGCATATATAGTCTGTCCGCGTATTCTTTTGAAGAAGTAGTCAGCCGTGATTTTATTTTGATGGAAAAGCCGGATGTGGTTTTGGATGTGTTGGACTCTACCAATTTAGAAAGAAATTTGTATTTATTGCTTCAATTTAGAGAATTGGGCGTACCCATTGTGGGAGCACTCAATATGAGTGATGAGGCCCAGGCAAAAAATATCCATATCAATGAGGAGCTTTTGTCTCGTTTGTTGGAAATTCCATTGATCAAAACTTCTGCAGTAAAAAAAATTGGTATAGATGCTTTGCTGGATCAATTGCTGGAAACTGCATTACAACAAAGGCAAATGCGGCAGCAGACTGCAAATACTGATATGACTGCTGCATTGAGTGAACCCATGGGCAGACACTTAAACTATGGGGCTGCTTTAGAAAAAGTTCATGACCAACTTATTGACCTATTGGCAGAGGATTCTTCGTTTTCTGCCAAATATTCTTTGCACTGGATATCGATAAAGCTTTTGGAAGATGATTTTGATGCAAAATGGAAAGTGGAACAAGAGCATACTCAGGGGGGTCAGACCCTGCGCCTAGCTAAAGAATTGAGAGATAGACTGGCAAAAGAGTATGGCATGGACGCACAAACATTGGTTGCGCAACAAAGGTATGGTTTTATTCGCGGAGCTTTGAAGGAGGCCCTAGTAGAACCAGAAAATAAACAGTTTCAAAGCATTACGGAGCGTCTTGATCGTTTTGCTTTGCATCCGGTTGGCGGTATTGCGTTTTTTTTCATAATAATGTATTTGATTTATTCTTTGACTTTTGCGCTCGGCAATCCTGTATCCGATTTGATTGATACATTCTTTGCGTATTTGGGCAATCTAGTTCATTCCTCTATGAATCCAGGGATATTGCGAGATTTTATTGCTGACGGTGTCATTGCTGGAGTGGGCGGTGTTTTGGTATTTTTGCCGATTATTGTATTTTTATTTGCCGGATTGTCTTTTTTAGAAGATAGCGGTTATATGGCTCGTGCAGCTTTTGTGATGGACAAAATCATGCACAAATTCGGATTGCATGGCCGTAGTTTTATTCCGATGATGATTGGCACCGGTTGTGCTGTGCCTGCAGTGATGGCTACTCGGACATTGGCCAATCCGAAAGATCGAATCATTACATCTATGGTATTGCCGATGATGATGTGTTCCGCCAAAACTCCGGTTATTGCGATGCTTACAGCAGCGTTTTTTGCTTCTTATGCTGGATTGGTTTTTTGGTTTGTGTGGCTGGCAGCCTGGATCATTGCGTTATTGTCATCATTGCTTTTGAGTAAGACTTTGTTTAAAGGCGAAGTAACAGCATTTGTTATGGAATTGCCGCCGTATCGCCGGCCGACGGTTTGGGGTATTGTCAAACATATGTGGGAAAAAGCAATGGGATATATAAAAAAGGCCGGAACTATTATTTTAGCTGCATCTATTTTGACCTGGATTGCTTTCAATTTTCCCAAAAACGACAATCTGGAGCAAAAGTTTTCGCTTCAAAAACAAACATTGATTTCCCAGATGAATAAAGATGGTCTATCTCAAAGCGAAAAAAAAGCACTAAAACAAAAATTGCAAAAAATGACTACAATGCAAAAACAAGAAGAGTTCAATCATTCCTGGGGGGGCCGTACCGGCAAAGCGATGGAACCATTTTTCGCATTGTTGGGTTTTGATTGGAAGATGTCTGTGAGTCTTTTGGCAGCCTTGCCAGCGAAAGAAATTGTGATTTCTACAATGGCTGTGGTATACGGGATTGACCAGGCCGACGGAGAAGATTCAGTATCATTGAAAAAAACACTGCAACAAGACCGCAATTATTCGCCGTTAGCAGTTTTTTCTTTTATCATTTTTTTGCTTATTTATACGCCTTGTTTTGCCACTTTAGCAGTTATTAAACGCGAATTGGATGGCTGGCGCTGGGTCTTTTTGTCATTTTTCTTTTCTTTTGGAACAGCTTTTGCCCTTTCTTTTGGTATTTTTCAAATAGGCAGTTTATTTTTGAATTTGTAGGGACTTGTATGTATATGTGTATATGTATGTAGGGACTGTATATGTAGGGACAGACCTAGGTGGGGTAGGAGTAGCTGGGTCATAGTAGGGTCAGTAGGGTCAGACCCCGAAATTTAGTTTAATAAAGAAGTGCCAATAAAGAAAGGGTCTATAAAGAAAGGGTCTGTCCCTTATTATTCTTGGTAAATAGATAGTAGATAGGGACAGACCCTTTGCCTATAACAAAAACAATTTGCCTATAACAAAAACAAGGAGCCTGCGCAAATCGCAAACAGGTCTAGGGACAGACCCACTATTCTATTCATGGCAAAACTAAAAGCCAGACCTATTTTAGACCCTTTTTTTTATATAGAGAATTGTAGGACTTGGAGAAAACTAAGAGACAACTAAGGGACAGACCCCACCACTAAGGGACAGACCCCAGGTTTGATTAAAAGTTAAAGGGTCGTTGGTTTATTCGCAAATTTTTTTTCATTGGCAAAGAAAATATTGCTTTTTCGGGGGATAAAATCTCCTATT
>CAZCVM010000109.1:0-7105 GCA_964501965.1 uncultured Leptospiraceae bacterium
CAAGAAAAATTTTTAGATACAGCCTTTCCGGAAAAGTTAAAAGAATCAACTCTGGTAATCACTGTTCTTAACCGGGAAAAAGATGTTGAAACGATATTAAAGATTTTTCGGCCGCCGTGATTTGCCAAGTGGGAATCTTTTTACGAAGAAGCTGCTTTTATTGTTTACGAAACTTGAGACGCAGGAACACGAAGGCAATGATACGCACCATTGCGTTGCCGGATATGCTTCTGAAAATAAAAGGGAATTAAATTTCTGCGATTACATCAAACCCTTTCAGGCTGCCGGCTATAGTAAAACCGTAGATATGGGAAACCTTAAATTGATGGATCAGTTGGCAAGCAGTCTCATTCATTGTGGCACCAGAACCGACCGCATCATCAATGAGCAAAATTTTTTGATAACGAATTGATCTCTCTTTGATAAATATTGTGTTTCTCGCATTCTCGATGCGTTCTTTCAGTTTTGTCAAAGATTTTTGCGCGATTGGTATACCGCCGGAATATGCCTTGACTATGTCTATTTGCGGTAACCTGAGGTTTAGATATTTCCTAAATTCATGGAGAAAAGATATTTTGCGTGGGATTGAATGCGGGATGAACCCGATCGCCTCAATACTGTGCTCATGGATGATTTGTTCGATAATCGGCAGGCTTAAATCTGCGATTTGCCGGATTGATTTGGCATCCTGGCCGCTTTTTCCTAAGGTCAATAAATGCCCTAATTTGGTTTTTCCAAATTGAGGAATGGAATAAAAATCTTGGTATAAAATGTCTGTTAGGCAAACATTCGAGAATGTTCCTTTAATTTTTTCCAATCCTGAAATGTATGGTTTAGAAAAAAAATGTTTTAAGTATTCTTTGCGTGTTTTTTGATAGGCCGATACCAATGAATGAAAGGCTTTTGCCTGGCCGATGGCATCCACCCATCTCTCAAAGCCTAAATTTCCTTCCCAATATTGACCTTTGGAGTCCACATAAGCGTAATGCTCGATCAAAAAATCTTTTATATCTTGAGATATTTTTTCCTTTGGCAAAGCAATCGATGTTGGTTTACTACGATAAAAAACCTTGGGAGGGGTTCCCATTTTCTCAATCTCATTTTCGGCAACCATCTTTTTTAAGTGGCGGTGCAGTGCCTGTAAGGAAATACCAATTTCCCATGCTAAATCAGCCGGAGTCATGGGCCTAAATTCTAATAAATCTTTTATTTTTTCTTTTGTATTCATAGTTTATAATTTACTGTAAACTATAAACTATGAACTATGTCAAGAAAATAATTCAATAAAACAATGGGATCGGAATTTTAACAGAAATATTTACAGTATTCTTCCAAAAATTAGTTATTTAAACATGAATTTATCAGAATAAGTGCAGGTTAAATTTACAAAAAGTAAAAAAATTCAATAAAACGCCTTGTCTGCGCTAACAAAGGATTTATTTTTATTGTATTCTTAGGAAAAAAAAATCAGCCAATTTTTTGATTAATTGGTTTGGCAGGATTGGCGTGGCAGTTGATGCAAATTCAGGAAAGAGTTCCTCTTTAAAAAGTTCATCATGGGTGGTAATAATGTTTTCAATTGCCGAGCTGTCCTTTGCTTCTTGATATTTTTACAACGATATCTGATGTTTTAGTTACTTATTGTTGTTGTAAACTTTCAGTTTTTTTTTGATATCTGTTTGTCCTGCAAATAAGGTATTTCATAGCTTAGTCTGGAAAGATTTGTCAAGGATTGTGAAATATTATGATTTGCCTGGATGATTGATTGCGGAAGGTTTTCTTTTTTGTTTTTTTTGCGTTCCAGCCAAAATTTTATTTGATTGTTATGGCTGCTGATTTCCTGGATAAAAAATGATGCAAGACTTTGCGCGGTGCGTATTGCGGTATCTTTTTGGATCCGTTTAATTTGTTTTGTAAATTGAGTTTGGTATTGATTTTTCTTTTTTTTCCATAAAAAATTAAAATAAAAATAAAAGACAATACCCGCTATGGTAAAGCCGACCAAAAAAGCTCCCAGTGTCAGCAAAATAATCAGAGATTCAGGCTTTATTCCAGATTGAGCGGTTTTATTTCCGATTTGGAATAAATTGTCAGATGAGAAAAAGGGCAAAACAAGCCAGGATACTAGTGTCTGGGGCATCATGCTATCAGCCTTCCTATAAATATTTGTTTGATCTCTTGTTTGTTGTTTGCCCTTTTGACCCTCAATATCGACAATTTGTTCTATTTTTTTTCATTTTTCCAAAAAAGTACAGCCAGAACAACAGCACCAATCAATATAAAAGCATCCGCCGCGTTGAATGCTGGCCAGCGCAGGAAAATTTTTTGTCCAAAGATAGAGGCATATTCGTCCCAACCAAAGTACAAGAAATCCACGACACCGTTTGGATTGAAAGTACGGTCATACATATTGCCCAATGCGCCGCCCAGGATCAGGGCTGTGGATACACGAAATGTCCATGAAGGATATGGGTAAGTCAGATATGTATAAATTAGAAAACCAAGCACAAAAAAAGAAATAATCAAAAAAATGTAGCTTTTGCCCTGGGCAATGCCAAAAACGCCGCCTTTATTGTATATCAAAATCAATTGAAAAAAACTGCCCCAGATATCTTTGGTTTCATGCAATCGAAAATTCTGTTCCACTAAATATTTGGAACCAAGATCAATAAAAACTGCCAGGGCAATGATACAAATGACGATAAAATGCGGATTAATTTTTTGACGCATAAAAAGACTCCTTATTAATTAAAAATATTCTCGACAATATTTGCGCACCGTCCGCAAATTTCCGGATGTTTCGCGTTAGAACCAATATCATCTTTCATGTACCAGCACCGAGGACATTTTTGCCCGGATGCTTTGCGCGCGCCAATGACAATGTTTTCAGCGGTATACACTTTTAGTTTTTCATCATTGTCGGTTATTTTGGTTTCAACCAATTGGACTTTGGAAACCAGCAAAAATTCGGCCAGGGAATCTTTATAATGATTCAATATTTTTTTCAATTCATCTTTTTGTGTAAAGATTTCAATTTCTGCTTCCAGGCTTTTACCAATGATTTTTTCATTGCGCAATGCTTCCAATGCGTTCTGGGCTTGCGCTCGGATTTCCATTATTTTTTCCATTTCCATAGCGTCGTTGTTGTTTAGCCATTCTTCTGGAATGGCCAAAAATTCCTGCAAATGTATAGAACCCTGTCCAGGCTTGTATGTTTCAAAAATTTCATCTGCAGTGAAACACAAAACCGGAGCAATGATACGCACAGAATGGTCAAGAATGATATCCAGTGTATTTTGTACAGCCCTGCGTCGGTCACTATTCGCACTATCCACGTACAAAATATCTTTAACAATATCAAAATACACAGCTGATAAGTCTTGATTAAAAAAATTGTTTAGCGTGTGGTAAACCTGATGGAACTCAAAATTGTGGTATGCTTTTTGTACTTTTTGACTCATTTTACCTAGCCGGTATAAAGCCCATTTATCGAGCGATGATAATGAATAATCTCCGGCCTGGTAGTCATACAAATTGCCCAGCATAAACCGATAACTATTGCGTATTTTGCGATAACTATCCGCGATTTGTCCCAATAGGCCCCAGCCGAGTTTGATATCATTTTGGTAGTCTTCAGAAGAAACCCATAACCGTAAAATATCCACGCCGTATTGTTGGATGACTTTATCCGGCGCGATCACATTGCCTTCGGATTTGCTCATTGCGCGGCCGTTTTCGTCCAGTAAAAAGCCATGCGTGAGTACTTGCCTATAAGGTGCTTGCTGCCGCAAAGCCAATGCCGGCCAAAGTGACGACTGAAACCAGCCGCGATGCTGATCAGACCCTTCTAAGTACAAATCCGTAGGCCAACCAAGTTCTTCACGGCTATCTGCCACGGCAAAAGAAGAAACCCCAGAATCAAACCATACATCCAGAATATCCTGTTCTTGTTCAAATTGACCAATGCGCTCGTCGCCGGTATATGTTTTGCCGCAGCATTCTACTGTTTCCGGCAAAAGTTCGTGGGCTTGTTTGGTAAACCAGCTATCCAGGCCCTGTTCACGGATAATCTTTGCAAAATGTTCGATGGATTCGCGGCTGATATAAGTTGTTTGACTTTGTTTATGACGGAAAGCGGGAATAGGTACACCCCAGGCTCTCTGGCGAGATAAACACCAGTCTGGTCTTTTTTCTACCATTCCGCGAATTCTTTTTTCTCCCCAGGGCGGGATCCATTTAGTTTGATCGATCGCTTTTTGGCCATTGTCGCGCATATTTTCATGATCAATTTTTAGAAACCATTGTTCCGTGGCCCGAAAAATGACAGGTTTTTTGTCCCGCCAGCCATGGGGGTAACTGTGAGTTATTGTTTCATGCGCCAATAATGAGTCATTTTGGGTCATCAACTCGATAATCTGGTTATTTGCCTTGAATACAAATTCGCCTTGCATTTCCGGGTAGTCTTTGGTAAATTTGCCGTATTCGTCTACCGGACAATAAGGATCCAAGCCATATTCCAGACCAACGATATAATCTTCCTGACCATGCCCGGGTGCTGTGTGAACTACGCCTGTGCCGGTTTCCAATGTCACATGCCGGCCAAAAACTACCTGGGACGGCCTGTTGATAAACGGATGTGTTACCTGAAGCTGTTCAATATTTTCTTTTGATATTTTTTGATAATCATCAGCAGATTTATTTGTTTTTTCAAAAAATTGTCGGGCTAGTCCTTCCGCGATGATATAGGTTTCATCTCCGCTATTGTAGGCACAATATGAAAAATCCGGATGAAAGCATACAGCTAGATTTGCCGGCAATGTCCAGGGCGTTGTGGTCCAAATCACAACGAATGTTTTTTCTTTATGTATACCGGAAATTTGGGAGGGCAAAGAATCTTGCTTTACTGGAAACTTTACATAAATGGAAGGAGACTCAATGTCAAAGTATTCAATTTCTGCCTCTGCCAGTGCTGTTACTGTGGTCGGCGACCAGTAAATAGGCTTTTTGCCTCGGTAAATAAATCCTTTGTTGAACAATTCTCCGAAAACCTCTACGATCTTTGCTTCGTAATCCGGCGACATGGTCAAATAAGGATTGTCATAATCAGCCAAAACGCCAAGTCTTTCAAACTCTTTTTTTTGGATCCCAACAAAATTGTCAGCATATTCGCGGCACAATGAACGGACAATATGTCTGGGCGTTTCTTTTGCTTTTTTGCCGAGTTTTTTGACGACCTGATGTTCTATGGGCAGGCCATGGCAATCCCAGCCCGGGATATAGGGAGCGTCTTTGCCAGCCATGGTTTTTATTTTGATAATGATATCTTTGAGTATTTTGTTTAGGGCATGACCCAAGTGAATATTGCCGTTTGCATAGGGAGGACCATCGTGCAGGATGTATTTGTCTTTGTCGTGGCTTTTGTCGCGGATTTGTTGGTAAAGATCATTTTTTTGCCATTGCTCCAAACGTTTGGGTTCCTGCTGTGACAGATTGGCTTTCATGGGAAAATCTGTTTTTGGTAAATTGAGCGTTTTTTGGTATTCCATATTGTATCCCTTTGCATTGGTTTCATTGTTTTTGAAATAGTTTGCCATACTTTTCAATGCAGTCTATTACAATGATAAACTTTTTCAGCATTATCCATTACAATGATTAGATAACTTGAAAAATAGGGCGGGTATTTGTCAATTTGATTTTTGTTTTAGGATGGGCTAAATGTCAAAAGCCACAAAGTCCTGGATACATATTTAACTACATATCTGGATATATATTTGAATGGAGATCAGAATGCGGTCTGAATGCATGAAAAAAATTTGAAAATGATTTGAGTTAATTTATTTCTATTTTTTCCGGTGACGAATTTGTTGAAAATACCAGTATTTGTATTTTCGCGCACGCAAAACAAAGTTTTTGTAAGTCAGGGCAATGTCTGGATTTTGTTCGGCAATGTTTTTAGTTTCCATGGGATCGGCAGATAAATCAAACAATTGTTGCAGATCGCCGTTTACTCGGTAAATATATTTCCATTTGCCGTCGCGCACTCCTAAGAAATCATTGACCCCCCAATAAGTATGCAAAAAAGCTTTTTGCTGGGTATGAGCACTTACCAGCGAGACACCTTCTCTGCGCGAGTCTTTTTGTATTTGCAATAGATCCAACACTGTAGGCATGATATCTATATGACGGCTGATTCCTTGATAGAAATACGGCTGCTGAATGTATTTTTTTTGCCATATCAATAACGGAACCTGGACGTTTTCTTCATAAATAAAAAAAGCATGATTGTAGTTTTGTCTATGCTGATAAAAAGCTTCTCCATGATCCGCGAAAACAAACAATAAAGTGTTTTCCAAAAGCCCTTCCTCATTAAGTCGTTGAATCAATTGGCCAAGTACTTTGTCCGCGTAATGAGCGGCATTGATGTAACGAAGCCAATGCTTTTGTCGAATAGGAATATTGTTTGGTATTTTCTTGACAATAGCCATCGATTTTTCCGGCAAAGGATAAGGATGATGTGGATGGATTGGCGTAAAAGTTACGAAAAAAGGTTTCCTGGCATTTTTTTTCATAAACTGGATGCCTGGTTCTATCATTGCTCTGTCATCAATGCCCCAGCTATACCATTTTTTATATTTTGTGGTCCGTTGCAGGTCTTTGCCGCCCAGGACCATATCATACCTGTGTTTGAGGTAGTCCCGCTGGCCGGTAAAAGCTAGATTGCCGCTGTGCAAAAAGCCAGTTTTGTAGCCATGAGATCGCAGGATTTCCGCCAGGGATTGCAAGGGCAGGCGCGGATACATGTCAATGGCGAGATTGTACACTGGCAAATCATAGGCCGAGTTTAGCACAGAAAAAAGAGCGTTCGCGGACAAAGGAAAATTGGCATAATGGTTCTGGGCAATGAAAGAATTTTTTTTCAGTTTGAGCCATTGAGGAAAAATATATTGATTGTTGTGTTTTTTGGTTAAGTATTGTTTGGGCAGAGATTCAAAGAAATAAAAAATAATATTGTATTTTTTTCCCCTGGGGATTTTGGAAAAGCGTGGATGTTTGACAGGAAATTGTTTGGATTGGGTGTCCAAACCAAAAGAAAATTTTTTGTCAG
>CAZCVM010000110.1:0-7070 GCA_964501965.1 uncultured Leptospiraceae bacterium
GGACAAAGTGGGTAAGCCTATTATGGATTTGGGGCCGGGAGATTTTGTGGGTGAGATTTTTTCTTTGCAAAAAGGTTATCCAGCTCCGTTTTCCGCGACAGTGCGCGAGGATAGTGCATTGTTTCAAATCAAAGCCAAAGATTTGACTGCTTTCATCAAGAATAATCCTGGAGTGTATATGCGGCTAATGAAAGCCACTGTGGACATGAAAAATTAATTGTATTCTAGTATATGCAGTCCTTCGCCCATTTCTTTGGCCATCAGGGGGACAGTATTGACAGTGTATTTTTTTTTGTCCTGGGTCAGAATATATACTTTGGGCGAATAAGGCAATTTATTTTCCAGTTGCAACTCAAAGTTGTGTTCCTCCGGATGATATGTCAATTTTTTGACCTCGCTTCCCGGGAAAATATGTCCTAAGCTTCCTGCTATGGTATGGACTTGTGTGGGAAGACGCAAAAAGCACAATGTCGCGTATGGCTTAATCCTGATTTTCGTGCCGCCCCTGACAAATCCATGGGTCGCGGCAAAATACCAATGCAAAGGTATTTCAAACCATTGTTCTTTTTTGCTATGATTGCTGTAGACAAGGTATTCTTTGTCGTCGATTTGAAACAACACGGTCAAAAGCTGATTTTCTATGTTGTATGCCAGGATCTTTTTTTTCTTCAATGGAAACATGGATTGGTACAATGCCATGGTTTGGCTGTCATATTGCGCGATATTGTCTGAGGTAAAGACAAGCCTGCCAAAAATATTGTTCAAAATGAATAGAGTATTTTTTTGTTCCTTGTTAAGTTTATTTTTATCGCTGCGCAATAGAAAAACATCTGGATCATTGCCAAACGCATATCCATTAATATCATGCCGCCCTATTGTACTGGTCAAGGAGTTTATTGTCGAGACTCTCTCGCGATAATGTACTTTGTTGAGCAATTGGTCTTCCCATTTGAGCGCGATATCACTGCCGATACGGCAATAGTCCACCAGGCCAAAACTAGGGCCAAGCGGTACGCCGCAACCCAGTATCATTTTGCTGCCTACCAGCTCGCGCAAAAAAACCATGGCTTCGCGCATTATCTGGCCCCGACTTTTTTCTTTTGTGGGTTCTATGGCAACCGCGTACAAAAAGTCTAGCTTGACCATATCAAAACCCCACTGATCAAGCACGGTATGGAATACTTTTTGTAAATATTGCCTAACTTCTTCATGGTACAAATCTAATACGTAAAAATTGCCGCTCCACATCGGATTCCAGCCGGCTACCATAAATTTGCCTTGTTTATTTTTTTTGATCCAGTCCGGTTTTTGACTGACAATCCAGGATTTTTTTTCGCAGACAAACGGGGCCAGCCACAAACCAGCCTTGAAGCCGTGCTCATGTATTTGTTGCGTGAGCCGGGCCATGCCATTGGAAAATTTTTCTTGTTTTAGGTTTAGCCAGTCTCCGACATGTTTTTGAAATCCATCATCGATTTGAAATATATCAATAGGTATGTTGTTTTTTTTGAATGCTTGCAGATTGCTCAGGATGATTTCTTCATTGATATTGGTGTAATAATTGTACCAGCTTGTCCAACCAGTCATGGGTGGGATATTGTCTGTGTTTATTTGCCACAACCGGAAATATTGCTCAAAGAATATTTTTTTTGTTTGTCTTTCTCCGGCAAGCAAGCTCCATATTTTTTGTCCTTTGACTGGCCGGATAGGAGACAAGTCTTTTTGAATGCGCAAACGATTTTTAGGTATTTGAAATTGGAACATGGTATATCCCAAATCTTCGGATGTAGAGCCCCATAAATAAAAACCCTGACTGCCTGTGCGGGCATAAGCATAGGTGTATCCATGAAAATATCCGATTTCTCCGGAATGCTGGTGAAAATGGTAATCTCCGTACCATTGCATTTTTACCAGTTTTGTTAATGGTGAAATTTTGGGTATGGTTTCTTGCGTACCAAATTCCCGAGAATCGGTCCAGGATTGAAAACCATTGACAAAGACTTTTTCCAATTGAGGTATACGGCTCAAGTCCCATAAAATTTCCGCAGAATGCAAAATAATATTTGGGTCTTTTATCTGATCTATGGTGATGTCTAAAGTAAAAAGGCCGTTATCCAAATATGTTTGTTCCAGTTTCCAGGAGAAAGGAAAGCGCACATTGGCCGGAGACTCATGTAAACCTGTGATTTCTTGAATAGGCTCAGATTCTGATTCCTGGTAACGTATGGTAGTGACAAAATCGCTCATTAATTTCCCTTTTTTGGTTTTTTCAATTCACAACGCAAAATAAATGGCTCAAACACTTGTGATACATATAAATAATGACCGTGGATAAAGGCTCCGGAAGCGGCACTGATTTCTTTGCCAGAATCCGCGTACAATGCTTTTTTGCGGTCAGCTTTTGCCTTAGTGGGGTTTATTTGATAGATTACAGAAGGTGATAATACGTTTTTATTTTTAGCGTGGCGCATAAATTTAAAGCCGCTTGGATGGGATGAGACCAGGATTTGGCGGCCAACAGTGCCAAATAAATTGTCGCCTCCGGGGATTTGGGCAATTTTTGTACGACCGGATAATGTGTTATTTTTTTGTAGAGTAAAACGCATTAATTGATGCTCACGAGTGCTGCTGACATATAGATAATTGTCCTGGATGAGCAGTCCGTTTGGCATGGCAATGTTGTCCGCAGCAATGGTACATTTTTTTTGAATAGAACAATAAACAATATTGGCGTTTTTCAACGACATGCCTACTTCCCATAGGCTGCCTCGTTTTTTTGTGTCATTTGACACAAAAAAACCGCCGTCCGCAGCAATAATGATATCATTGGGCGAAGTAAATAATTTGTGCTGATATTGTTTTTGCCATATTAATTTATCTTTTTGAATCTCATAGATGTGGACCGCGTGAATATTGTCGTTTTCTAATGGCCCGTGCGTAATGACATACAATAGGTCTTTGTCGTTGATCCGGCGGATATCCATGCCATGCGGCCGAAATGAAATTTGCGCTGGTTCATTGACCCGTATCATTTTTTTGTTGCTTAGCTTGTCTATATCGATGGAGTAAATATTTCCGGTTTTGCTCCAGTTTCTGCGGTCGTGCGATGACACTAAAATGCGGTTATTTTTTTGATCCAGTACAAAGTCTTCTGGACCATGACCGGTTGTGATTTGAGTGCAATTGAGTTTGTTTGCTTTGGGTAGAGAAGTGCAAGATACTTGTATGGCCATTAGACCAACCATTGTTATAAAAAGTAGGTTTGAATTTTTCATTTTATTTGCTTTTTTACTTTATTTGTATATAAAATATAAGGGTCGTTCCAGGCGGATAAAAAAGAGAAAAGGCTGATAGATGTTTTTCATTTATCAGCCTGTGGTAACATTGATTTGCACCGATACTTTGGTACAAATCAATGTTAGAATGTTTTATGCTTGACTGGGCGCGGAATATTGCGCATCTCCAAAACCAAGTATCGGATACCCGATAAATCCCAGAAATACCAGGAATATAACACCCCAGCCTTTGCTTTTTCCAAATCTCTCTGCCATTTCCATAGCAATGATGATTGCGACAACAAAATTTGCGATCGGAATAAACATTAAAACTATCCACCATAAGGGCTTGCCCACGATTTCTAGCATAACAATGATATTGTAAATTGGTACAATCGCGGCCCAACCTGGTTTGCCAGCTTTCACAAATACTTTCCAGATGGATGCTATCAAAGCTATGATGATAGCAAAGTATAGGATGATCATTACATAATCCATAAACATCTCCTTTATATCCTCAAAAATTTTTTTGTTAATTTGGACTGTATTGTATCCAGTCTGTAATGTCAATAAAATAATTGTATAAATTTTTCAAAGATATATTTTTTGTCAGCACCGGAGTAGAATTTTTCGCTTTTACTAAGAAAAAAATGCTTAGTTTTCGGAAAAAATTGACAATTTCCTTGACATTTAGCGAAAATTAACAATAAATTTATTTATAATAAGAATTCTGTCTAGAAAAACATAGATAAATCAGAAAAATAATATACATGGGAATCTGTTTAGCAGGAGTGCATATATTATTGTTTACAATGTGTATGATATGAACCTCATCATTTCTTAATATTTCCAAGCTACCATGTCACTAAAAAAGAAGAGTACAGGGAATTTAACGAATATGGGATTAACGCAAAAATGGGCCAGGGCTTTGTCGCATATAGATTTTGCGTTTCAGCCAATAGTGACTTCGGACACTGGTGTTGCCGTGGCCTTGGAGGCTTTGGTGCGTCACACAGACAAAATTGGTTTCGCTGAGATAGATGATTTTTATAATGCTGCGTTTCATGAAAACATGCTTTATCAAGCAGAGATTGTATTGCGTGAAAAGGCGGTGCAAAAATTTTGTAAGATTCCTTTTTGCGACAAGCTGATTTTGTTTTACAATTATGATCACCGTATTCACCTCATGGATGATTATCGATATGGCATTACCGAGAAGATACTGCGCAAGTATTTTCTTGCCACAACTCAGTTTTGCTTTGAATTGAGCGAAAAAAATAAATATGAAATGACCCAGGAAACCCAAAATTTTTTGGAAAAAACAAAACAACGGGGTTTTCCATTTGCCATTGACGATTTTGGTGCTGGTTTTTCCGGTTTGGAACTTTTTTACAAATCCAATCCCAATTTTATAAAATTTGATCGGTTTTTAATTTCCCATATTGATCGTGATCACAAGAAAAAAATTTTTGCTATGCACCTGATTTCTCTGGCCAAGGCTCTTGGAGTGACCGTGATAGCTGAAGGCGTAGAAACAATGGAAGAAATGCGCATTTGCCGTGAACTGGGTTTTGATCTGATCCAGGGCTATTTTGTGCAAAAACCCCAATTGGATGTAACGCGGATCCAGGATAGATACTATAGTCTGGCTTATCAAAAAGTAATATACGCAACCAACTGGCAAGAAAATGAATCCTGACACAAACGTACAATGATTCATTAATTAAATAGGGCGGGTTTTAGTCAGGTAAAATTGTTATTATCGTTCACAGATTATTAAAATTGGCATTCTTTATTCTTATTTATCCAGTAAATTTATTTTTCATTGATATAATATTGAAAAAATTTTGATAAAATTGCTTGCAATTTAGGCCGGTATATGTTATATTTACCTCGAAAAATAAAAAATTTTGGAATAAAAATGAAATATCTTTATTTGAAAAATAAATCCTGGAAAGAAATTTCAGTCATAGCTTTTTTTTCTATCGGGATTATTGGTTTTTCCAATGTCCAGGCCCAAACTCAAATCACTGCGCAACAATTTCAATGGATGGCCCAAAGTTCCGCCCCGATTATGGATACGGTCCAGCATTACAACAGACAATTGGATCAGCTTGCGCCTTATGTTTTTATTGATCATGACGCTATGCTCACACCAGGATATGAATATTTTGTGGACACACCCGCTGGAAACTGGCGTGTAGGGCCTATTGAGGGCAGGATTGGGCTTTATGCGGGCAGTCCGAAACTGGGACTTTTATTTGTCATGAACGGAATCAATCTGCTCATTCATAAAGATCATCGCCGTGGATTGTATCAGGATATCCAAGCATGGTCATTGTATCATTATGTGGGAGCTGTCAGGTATGCTTACAGTGACAATTTGCAATTTATCATTGGCAGTCAAATGAAAGAGTATCCCGTATTCATTGCGCAAAACGATGAGATAAAATTTGGTGCCGAATATGATACAGGCGGAAAACTGCGGACCAATGATTATGATATAGAAGCCTTTTATTTGTTTCGACTTTGGGGCTTCGACTTAAATGGTATGTACAATTTTGACAATAGTTCTCCCAATCTTTTTGATATGGGCACGGACTTGTACAAAGACCCTTATTGGGGCCGCGTATATGGTCGTGTCCGGTATACTGATTTTGACCAAAGTTGGCAAGTTTTGGCCCAATGGAAAAAATGGATGCTTACATCGTTTTTGCTGATAGACTCATCAGTGGTGTATAACATATATAGTAAAATGGATAATCGTGCCGGTTTGCAAAGTACTCATATTTTGTTTACATTTGTTTTGTGGGGTCGCGCCGGTCATTTGCAATCAGTCAATGCCAGCAATAACGTCAATAAAATTGATTCTCAAAAAGATAGCTTAAAAGAAAGCGACATACATTCAAATAAATTTGTTCGGAAAAAAATTCGAGAAAGGCCACTGACCTGGACCGTATCTGCTGGAGCTTCCGTAACACAGGATTTTTTTGACAAAAGGCTCTCAGGATGGCGGGCGCAAACAGCTTTGCACAATTTGCAACTATTTTCCACAATATCACAAATCACATTATCTTATTTTCGCAATGACCCGGAAGCTTTGGCGCGCCTACCTTTACCTGATCAAAATATGTGGCAAATTCACTTAGAGCTATATTATTAAATTCGAAAATAATAAAGGTTGATATAATGAAACAACGAACCAATCAATTGAAAAGATCAATTTTTGCCCGACAATCTATATTTTTCATAACGGGGTTTTTCTTTTTTACACTTTTTTCAGGATGTGTCACAGAAAAGCTCTGGCAAAATATCGAAAAAGTGACTCAGAGCCTGGGAACGCTCATTCAAGGAACGCTGGGCAAAGGATATCAGCTACGTGATGAAAAAAAGTATCCGGATGGTGTGGATCAGGTTTGGGCGATTCCTCTCAAGGGGAGCACAGGGAGCAACGCCGGTATGCTCACTAAAGGTATATTTCAAGATGAAAACGGCATTTATTACAAAAAATTCGATTTTAGTTTTACTTTGGCAGGGGAGCCTTTTTTTCAAATTGATGCGGATCAACTCAAAGGAGCCATAGTTCAGGGCGAAAAATTTTATGGAGATTGGGCTTTAGTTTTGGTCAATTCTGCTAAATGTAACAGTACTTCTATTGCGGATAGGCAGTCTTGCTTTATCAGTTACTTGGGGCTGCGTGACGCTGACAATAATGACGAAACATTGGTGCAAATGCCAGTGAACAAAATTCAAGCCAACCAAATTATTGATATGGGTCAAGTCAATGCTTCACCA
>CAZCVM010000111.1:0-1988 GCA_964501965.1 uncultured Leptospiraceae bacterium
GTCAATTCCGCACTCTACAAGGAACTGTGCGAATTCAGGGTATGTTGATGGTGCATCACCGCAAAGACCGATTTTTTTCTTGTTCTTCTTTGTTTTTGTCTTTATTTGGGTCCTGGTCTTGCGTTTCTTCCTGGTTTTGATCTGGCGATTTGTCTTTATCCTTGTCATCGGACAAATTGTTTGCCTTATTTTTCTGGTTCACTTTTTGGGCTTGCTCGTTATTTTTATCGCTCATGGTTTTCTTTGTCCTCAAATCCAGTTTTTTTCATCCGGTTTGCATACTCTTATGCTACAACCATTATTTTCGCATTTATTTAGGGCATGGAGAAAAAAAGATTCAAAAAACGCAAGTGTTTTATCAAATTTTATGCTCCAAATATCACAACTATACTATGGTTTTCCATAATCGCAAAAATTTGTTTGCAAAGCCATTTCTTCGACAACAAGAGCTGTCCCCTGATTGGGTGAAAAACCATTGTGATAACCAAAAACCAACACAGGTATGCCCGGCTGTAAAAGAATGATTTCTTCGGATTGCGGATCATTGTTTGTATCCCGTATCACCAGGGAAACTTCTCCTTGCAGCAAAAGAAATATTTCCGGACCGGAATGGATTTCCAAATGAGTGATCTTTTTTGCGCTGCACAATTCTGGAGCATACAAGCCAATTTGATAGCCTTTGGCTTGACCTTGCTGGAAAATAATTTGCCAGCGCCCATCAGGAATGTGGGGCAAAATTTTGTATTTATGTGTTTGCAATGGAATGTCCTTTTCGATATTTAAAAAAAATTGTGCACAAAAAAAAATATAGTTGAAAGCAAAATGTTTTAAGTTTCTGGTGGTACTACTCTAATTTGAAATTGCTTTCATTTTTACTCATTTAGATCAATAATTATATTGCAAGTCCTTTTTTTTTCTATAAAAAAAAGAACAAATAACTATGCTTGCAGAAAAGAAAAATTTATTTTTGCCGCAGACGAAAGCCTCTTTCAAGGAGTCTCATTTTATCACTCTGACTACTCAAAATGAGCAGTCAGAGTGATAAATGATTTTTAAGGTTTTATAATATTAAAAGTATTAAAAAAAAGATAACCCTAAGGAGGTTTGTTGATGATTAGTAATGAAAACTTAAAAGAGACCATTCCAAAATATTTTTTGGAAACAGTCAAAAAATTTCCAAATGGAGAAGCATATCAATACAAAGATAAAAGTAAGCAATGGCAGGTAAAAACCTGGCAAGAAACCACAGAGCTTATTTTACAACTTGCTTATGCTTTGGCGGATATGGGAATCAAGCCAGGAGACAAAATTGCTTTAATGGCGGACAATCGCTTTGAATGGGCATTGACAGATTTCGCGATTCAATTCAATGGCGCAGTCAGTGTGCCAAGAGGCACAGACTCTACAGATGATGAGATGAAGTACATTATTGAACACTCTGATTCAGTAATGGCAATAGCGGAAAACGCTAAAGTATATCAAAAAATCAAAAAAAATCTAAACACCTTAAAAAACGTCAAAAAAGTGATTTCTTTTGATATGGAAGGCTTGTCTGCGGATGAAGTTGTTTCTTTTTGGGATTTAGTGGAAAAAGGCAAAGGCCTGAAAGAAAAATACCACGATGAAATCGTAAAACGACTGGAAGCCATTGATCCGAACGATGTTTATACTATTATTTACACTTCAGGAACCACAGGTGTTCCCAAAGGTGTGCAGGGAACCCATAGCAATGAAGCTCACCAAATGCGAACAATCCCCAATCACCTGGGCTTACGTTTTGGTCAAGAAGCCTTTTTGTCGATTTTGCCGGTATGGCATATTTTTGAGAGAATGGCAGAATATGTCGGTCTGGCAGCTGGTTCCAAATTGATTTATACCAATATCCGCGACCTAAAAGTAGATATTAGAGAACAAAAACCAACTTTTATGGCATCAGCGCCCCGCCTCTGGGAGCAAATTTATCTGGGCATTTACAACAATGTCAAAGC
>CAZCVM010000111.1:1998-2994 GCA_964501965.1 uncultured Leptospiraceae bacterium
TGGAGTCAAAAAAACTCTATTCAAAATGGCTTATGGATTGTCCGCGTTTATGGGCAAAGCACTGCGCTTTATGCGGGGCAATGAACTTCGCATGAAACCAGCCAACCCGATTGTTGCCTTAGCTCGAGGCTTGTACTATGTGATTATGATCCCGATCGCATTTCCTTTTTTTAAGCTGCTAGACATTATTGTGCTTAGCAAAATACGCGCAGCTACCGGAGGAAAATTGAGGGGTTCTGTGTCCGGCGGTGGAGCTTTGCCACGCCATGTAGATGAATTTTTCAACAACATTGGCATCAATGTATTGGAAGGATACGGCATGACAGAAAGTGCTCCGGTCATTGCAGCACGCAAACCTTCCAAGCTGGTGATTGGCTCTGTTGGGCCGATATTGGACGAAGTGGAAGTAGAAATCCGGGATTTTGAAAACAATCCATTGTCACGGGGTCAAAAAGGCGTCATCTGGACCAAAGGGCCTCATGTGATGAAAGGCTATTACAAAATGCCGGAACAAACTGCCAAAACCATTGTGGACGGCTGGCTCAATACTGGTGACATGGGTTTTATCAGTTACAACAATACTTTGACCATTGCCGGACGGGCCAAAGAAACCATTGTACTTTTGGGCGGCGAAAACGTAGAACCAGTTCCTATTGAAAATAAGCTTTTGGAAAGCGAATACATTGGTCAAATAATGGTTGTAGGACAAGACCAGAAATATCTGGGCGCGTTGATTTATCCTGATATGGAAAAAATGGCCAAGTATATGAATATTGCTGATCCAGCTTCTTTGAACATAGATGATGTACTCAAGGACGAAACTGTGCTTGACTTGTACCGAAGCGAGATAAAACGTCTGGTAGGTGCCCAAAGTGGATTTAAGGCATTTGAAAAAGTCGTGGATTTCCGAATCCTACCCAAGGCTTTTGAAGTGGGTGATGAAATGACAAATCTAGGTAAAATGAAACGGCATGTCATCACAGAAAAATACCAGTC
>CAZCVM010000111.1:3004-7041 GCA_964501965.1 uncultured Leptospiraceae bacterium
ATCGACGACATCTACAAAAGCGGAAAAAAATAAAGACAAATCAACAAAAATTTTCCCGCAAAGAATCTCCGATTCTTTGCGGGACAAAATATACTTTGGAGGTGTATTCATGGCTTCAGCAAATATCATTTCAGCGAATATGCAAGAAATCATCCCGCGAGTATTCACTGAAACAGTAACAAAATTGCCGACCGGATCAGCCTATAAATATCGTGATAAAAATAATGAATGGCAAATAGCGACATGGCAAGAAGTATACAATCGCGCAATCCAAATTGCTTCTGCCTTGATCGAGATGGGTATCCAAACTCAGGACAAAATAGGTCTTTTTGCGGACAATCGTTTTGAATGGGCGCAACTGGATATGGGTATTCAATTTGCAGGAGCTGTATCTGTTCCCAGAGGAACAGATTCTACTATAGATGAAATTAAATACATATTGGATCATTCCGATTCAGTAATAGTAATCGTCGAAAATAAAAAAGTATATGACAAAATAATAAACAACTTAAAAGACTTAAAAAAAATCACACAGGTCATTGCCATTGACACAAATGGTATAGACTCTGATAAGATTCTTTCTTTTGATCAATTGATAAAAAAAGGCGAAGACCTTCTAACAGAGAACGCGCAGGCACACAAAGAAAAAATCAAAGAACGTTTGGAAAGCATTGAACCGGATGATGCCTACACAATCATTTATACATCCGGTACAACCGGACTTCCTAAAGGGGTCCAGCAAACTCACCGCAATGAAACGCACCAAATGCGTGTCTTGCCGCGTGCGGTAAATTTGCAATTTGGCAAAGAGACAATGTTGTCTATTTTGCCGGTTTGGCATACATTTGAACGCATGGTCGAATACATCACCATTTCCTCTGGCGGTCTCACTGTTTATACAAATATTCGTGATCTCAAAATTGATATCAGAGAACAAAAGCCTACTTTTATGGCATCAGCACCGCGTCTCTGGGAACAAATTTATTTGGGTATTTTTAACAGTGTGCAAAGCGGATCTGCTGTCAAACGGGGTTTATTCGCGATAGCTTACAAATTGTCCCAATGGTATGGCAGCGCGGTACGTTTCTTGAGCGGCAATGAACTCAAAGTTTCACCACCCAATCCCATTTTATCCGCGTTTCGGGCGGTCTTTTATCTGCTCACAGTACTGATTATTTTTCCTTTTTACAAATTGTTTGATTTTATTGTATTGCGAAAGGTACGTGCAGCCACAGGCGGTCGGATGCGGGGGACATTGTCAGGCGGCGGCGCATTGCCAGGCCATGTGGATATTTTTTTCAACAATATCGGTATCAATGTACTGGAAGGATACGGTATGACAGAAAGCGGACCGGTTATTTCTGTTAGAACATTTGATAAAAAGGTCATTGGTTCTGTTGGCCCGATTGTGGATGAAGCAGAAGTGGAAATACGAGATTTTAACGGAAAAATATTGCCGCGTGGTCAGAAAGGCGTCATCTGGACCAAAGGCCCGCATGTGATGAAAGGCTATTACAAAATGCCGGAACAAACCGCCAAAACCATTGTGGATGGCTGGCTCAACACCGGCGATATGGGTTTTATCAGTTTCAACAATACTTTGACTATTGCCGGACGGGCCAAAGAAACCATTGT
Organism: uncultured Leptospiraceae bacterium; assembly: GCA_964501965.1. Taxonomy (GTDB): domain Bacteria; phylum Spirochaetota; class DYNZ01; order DYNZ01; family DYNZ01; genus CAZCVM01. The sequence goes on from CAZCVM010000111.1 coordinate 4,640, forward strand.
ACTTTTGGGCGGCGAAAACGTAGAGCCAGTTCCTATTGAAAATAAGCTTTTGGAAAGCGATTATATCGGTCAGGTAATGGTAACCGGTCAAGATCAAAAATATCTAAGCTGCTTGATTTATCCTGATATGGAAAAAATGGCTGAGTTTATGGGCAATAATGAAACTCTGGATATTGATGAACTGGCAAAGGATGACACTGTGATCGATCTATTGCGCAATGAAATCAAACGCATGGTTTCTGCCAGCACCGGCTACAAATCTTTTGAAAAAGTAGTTGATTTTCGATTGATTCCTAAGCCATTTGAGGTCGGTGATGAGCTAACCAATTTGGGAAAAATGAAGCGCCATGTCATTACAGACAAATACCAATCATTAATAGCGGATATATACAAAGCAAAAAAATAAACTCTTTTGCGCACAATTTCCGCTCCATCGCAACCAATTACAACATCGCGCGATGCCGGACAATGTTCAAAAATTTTGTAACTTTTTCATTGTCCGGATAAATTTGAAGAATATTCTCGCATTCGGAAATCGCCTGAGCAAAATCCTGCAAATGAAAAAAAATCTGGGCACGGCTCAAAAGCGCGTCAAAAAAAGTCGGATCTTTTTCTAAACACAAATTGAGATCAATCAAAGAATCATTGTACTTTTTCAAAACCTGATACGCCAGGCCTCGATAGTACAATGGCCGGGTATTTTCTTGATCCATACTATGCGCAGTAGAAAAATCAATGATAGCTTTTTCATAGTCTGCCAGAGAAAAATAAGCCATACCGCGATGCGTGAAAATGATCGACTGAATTTTTTTTTCAGGATTGCGCTCCAAAATATGGCTATACATAACCATCGCTTTGCGGTATTCTTTGGCGTTGTGCGCATTTAATGATTGAATCAAAAGATCATTGAGCTCCAACCCGGACATTGCGCTGCCAACCAAAAAATCCTGGGTTGGAATATTTGATTTTTCAAAAGACTCGTGATCCACTTGTAAAAATTGTTGTTCATCCAATGAAAAAGCAGTATGTATTTGATCATGAAATGAATCGCGACGCAATTGGATTCTTTGCTCAATATTTTTTTGATAATCACGCAGCTCCTGAAATAAAATATCAGAAATGGTAAGATTGGCGTTCAAAGCAGCCAATTTGCGCCTTAGCGGTTCACTATAGGGCTTGAACTCGGATTTGTAAATCAATTCATGTTCGACTTCAGCCCAGGCCTCCTGTAGAATGGTACGCACTTGTATCTCGGCAACACAACAATCTTTGGCAACATTTGATTTATCCCATTGTTCGGGAACTCGTATGAGATAATGCGTGGACTGATAACCAAACTCTTTGAAACTATTTTCATAGCCTTTTTTTTCTATTTCTAGAATACTAAATTCTTCCTGGATCAAAGACTCAACATTGTGTAGGATTTCAAGAAACGGACAGATAATACGAATTCCTATCGAATCCGTGATTTTTTCCAGTGTTACTTGCGGATCATTACTTTTTTTGGTTAAATATTTTTTGTAGAAACTGCCCAGACTCTTTACTCTTGACTTGATAGTGTACTTGACATCATGTACCGTGAGCTTTTGCTCCAAATACTGAACCAAATTTTGAGCTGTTTTTTCCCATTGAACATGGTGTTTTTCCCAATAGGCTTTGACTTGCTCTCTTTCAGTGAAAGCAGACCCTGAATCTGAATTTATATTATTTTTCATTGACATAACATTGGCGGAGATTTGTAAAGCTTTTTTCCTGGCAAATATTTTTTGCAAATTTATTTATATTAAATACATATTTTCAATATAGTATTATCTTGCAAAGTTTTTTTTAAAAAACTTATAAAAATAAACAGAACAAACAAAAATCTCAAAAATATAAAAAATATAAAAGTATATGGAAGCTTTGATCAAACAAATCATCAATTCAAGAGTGTATGACGCTGCAATTGAATCACCTTTGGATTTTGCCGCCAATTTGAGCCAAAAAATTCAAAATGAGGTATTTTTCAAACGGGAAGATTTGCAGCCAGTATTTTCTTTTAAGCTGCGAGGCGCATACAACCGTATCGCCCAATTGTCTGATATAGAAAAAAAAACCGGTATCATCTGCGTATCTGCTGGCAATCACGCTCAGGGAGTCGCGTATTCAGCAAAAAAATTGAAAATTGAGGCGACCATTGTTATGCCTCGGACAACACCGCAAATAAAAATCAATGCAGTCAAAAACTTTGGCGTGGAAGTAGTTATCAATGGTGACAATTATTCTGAAGCAGCAAACCATTGTTATTCTTTGGCCGCTAAGACCGGCAAGACTCTGATTCACCCTTTTGATGATCCTTTAGTCATTGCTGGCCAGGGAACGATCGCGCATGAGCTTTTGCGTCAAAAACGCAATATGAATGC
>CAZCVM010000112.1:0-1642 GCA_964501965.1 uncultured Leptospiraceae bacterium
TGAGCTTACGAAAATATTGATCTGCCTGCTGGATAAAAGTATTGTAACGCAACTGATTTTTGGCGGCCAGAGTTATCTCTTTATCAGGATCCACATTGTTGCCATTATTATTGTAACCAGTCGTATAATCCAAATGAATCCTTGGCTCTACGTTGCGGTAGTCCTTTTGTTCATACAAAGGCAAATGTTTACCATGTGTCTGGTAGAAACTATCATTGTTTTGTTTCTTTTGAGCCAAAACCTGCTGCAATTGAGTCTCAAAATTTACTTCACTACGTTTGAAATGCGGCACATTCGCGTTGGCAATATTGTCTGAGATAATTTTTCTACGCGTTGATTCCACGCCAAGGCCTTTTTGCAGTAAATAAATATCCCGCATATACGTTGAACTCGTAAACATAGCCGCTCCTTTAGCTGAGAATTCTGATTATGTCGTTTTACTTTCGTTTGTAAATATCGGTATTTTTCTCCAAAGCATAACAAAAAATTGTTGTAAATAGCAAGTTTATTTAGAATTTAGGAATCATGATAAATTCAGAAATAATCACAGAATCCATCAACTATGTCCAAGGGCTACGCAATTTTCATTCTTTTCTCAAAAGAAACAGTCATTTTATTTTGTCAACGCATGTCAACCCGGATGGCGATGGTTTAGGTTCACAAATAGCATTGCATGATTTCTTGGAACAAAAAAATAAAAAATGCTACATTGTCAATCAGGACAAAACTCCGCAGCGTTATCTTTTTCTGGATATGGAATCTGTGATCCAGGCACCTGACGGAAGACAATTGAACCCAAAATTGCTGCAAAAAGCAGCTCTCATCATTATTGACGCCAATCATATTGAACGGATAGGTTCGGTCGGGCCAATGATGCAACCTCATGTCAAAGAAATATTTATTATTGATCACCACTTGACAGATGAAGAAATCGTCAAAAAAAACTTCATATTGGAACAAGCAACATCTACTGGAGAAATCATTTATCACATTCTTCATAGCATGAATGCGTCATTCAACTACAAATCCGCGCAGGCATTGTATACCTCCATTCTCACGGACACAGGGTCTTTTCGTTTTCCGAAAACGGACTGGCGCACGCATCATATTGTTTCTGAACTGCTCAAAGAAGGTGTCAATCCCAGCGCAGTCTTTCAAGAAGTATATGAAAACTCTTCACCCGGTCGGCTGCGGCTATTAGCTGTTTTTCTAAACAATCTAACATTTGATTGTGACAACAAATTGGCTTTTTCCTATGTTACTGAAAAAATGGTGGAAGACTCAGGAGCGAGCAATGAAGAAATGGACGGCTTTGTCAATATGCCATTAGAAAACCGAGGTGTCAGGGTCAGTGTGCTGGTAAAATTTTATAAAGACCAGATCAAAGCTGCTTTGCGCAGCAAAGGAGCGATAGATGTGTCAGCAGTGGCTCAGCATTTTGGCGGCGGCGGACATTTCAACGCATCTGGTTTTAGAATGCAAAACAATGGAAACTATACAGTGGACTCCCTGCGCCGGGAAATTGTCGATCAATTTGCGCAAACTCTTGTTTCGCCCGTTCGATGATCTACAACTTTCGCCGCTTGGATTGCTATTGCTATTGCTATTGCTATTGCTATTGCTATTGCTATTGCTATTGCTA
>CAZCVM010000112.1:1742-7025 GCA_964501965.1 uncultured Leptospiraceae bacterium
GCTATTGCTATTGCTATTGCTATTGCTATTGCTATTGCTATTGCTATTGCTATTGAACAACTTTGCGCAAATACGCCAACAATGGTTCACGCATCGAGTCATTGTCCAATGCATAACGAATTTGCGTTTGCAAATAGCCCAGAGGTTCGCCAGTATCATAACGCTCGCCTGCATATTCCAGACCCAGCATTTTGCCCTGCTGCGCCAAAGCATTGATCGCACCAATATGATACAATTCTCCTTGTTGATGCGCGGCAATCAATGGTTCCATTTCTATAAAGAAATCAGGAGTAAAAAGATACCTGCCAAAACTAGTCAATTTGCTGGGTTCTGTTCCCGGGGCCGGCTTCTCTACGATTTCTGACACATTGTGGTATGGTTTATCGCCGGACATTTGACTCCCTGAAGTCCGCAAAGCTGCGTACCGGCTGATATCTTCTTCCTTCAAGTCTTTTACCGCCAATATATTTTTTCCTGTTTCGCGGTGCAAATCAATCAATTGCCTGGTTACTGGTTTGCCGCCGAAAAAAAGATCATCCGGGTAGGCCACGACAAACGCATTGTTTTCCGTAAAAGTACGGGCCTGATATATCGCGTGTCCGGTTCCCAGCATGGCTTTTTGCCTGGTAAAAAAAATATTTATTTTTGCCGGAGCTATTTTGGCCATTTTGACCGCATTATGTTCTTTGTCAAATACGGATTCCAGCTCAATTTCATGGTCAAAAAAATCTTCCAGTGATTTTTTTCTGCGACTAGAAATGACAAGTATATCTGTGATTCCTGATTGCACAAATTCTTCGATGATAAAATCAATTGCAGGCCGGTCAATTATTGGGAAAAGCTCTTTGGGTATTGTTTTGGTCGCTGGCAAAAACCGTGTGCCATAGCCCGCAGCCACAATCACTCCCTTGATTTTTTTATTTTGAGAGGAAAAATCCATCATAACAATATCCTTCCATGCAATTGGTTTCGTTTTGTCAAATTGTTTTTTGATGATTATCTATGATATAGATATTTTTTTGATAAAAAAATTTATAGGTCTTCTTCTTGTCTTCTGGTTGTCAACAATTCATCTGGCACATCATCGATTTCCTCACCAATTTGAATGGCCAAACGGCTACCAATTTGGCCTGGGCGTCCCTTAAATTTTTTGCGAGTCCCTACTTTGATGATCATTTCATCCGTGATTTTTGTATCCGGCAATTTTATGATATCGCCCTTCTTTAAGTTAATGACATCATAAAAAGGTATTGCTGTTTCCCCTATTTCCGCTTTTACCGGTATCTCCACATTTTCCAATCTAGCCTGAATAATGCCCGCGTTTTCATCTGTTATTCCTTTGCGGATAGCACTATACCAATATTGAGCGGACAGCTTGCCAATAATCGGTTCAATGGTGATATATGGTATACAAAGATTGGTCATTCCTTCTACATCGCCTACTTTTGTTTCCAGTGTTATCAAAACGACCATGTCATTTGGCGGAACGATCTGCGCGAACTGAGGATTGGTTTCCAATGTTCCCAGGCGCGGTCTTAAGTCAATAACATTGGACCATGCCTCTCTCAAATTGCCCAAAATACGGACAACGATTCCTTCCATTACAGATAACTCGATATCAGTCAACTCGCGGCTCAACTTAATGGGTTCGCCTCTGCCGCCAAAAAGCTTGTCAATAATGGTAAAGGTGATGGAAGGATCAATCTCTAAAATAGATGAGCCCTTCAGCGGATCCATATTGATAACCGCCAATGTCGTTGGATTGGGAATGGAACGGATAAACTCTTCATAAGTTAACTGATCCACGGAAGACACATGCACACTTACCAAGGCCCGCAACTGAGCCGACAAAGCTGTGGTTGTCAAACGGGCAAAAGTCTCATGCATCATCTGCAAAGTACGGATTTGGTCCTTGGAAAACTTGTCAGGACGGCGAAAATCATATATTTTTACTTTACGCTGCTCGGTAGTGGTCGACAATTCTGTAGTGTCCACTTCTCCAGTGGATATTGCCGTCAATAGAGCATCAATTTCGTCTTGTGATAATATTTCAGTCATAATTTTGGTCCATCATATTAATAATGAGAAATATCCGTGCTTTTTCGGCGCGTTACCTTTAGATCCACAATCCTCCAGGCCCTACTCCCACCTTTATCTCTGACTTGGACTAGACCATAGGAATAAATATATGTATCCGGATAGGTTCCTCCATAACGCTTAACAAAAACCATTACATTGGCTTGCTTGCTGCTTGTTGCAGCGTTATTGGCCATACCGCCTTTTGAGCGGTATACCGTGCGCAGCACCTTAAAATCAAGCAAATAATCTTTTCTATCCCGAATCAAAAAATTGGTAAAATTTGTCATAACTAGCCGCTTTTTTCGGCTGTTCGCCAAACGATACTGTTTATAATACGCATCAAATAACTGAATATAGGATTCTAAATGCAAGTATTTTAAAAATCGATGCGGCTGCTTTTCTATCTCTGCTTTTAAATGCAAAAAAACTATTTCATCTGGTGCCAACCCCACAGGCATTGTTTGCATTGTCTTGGCATCCTTTGAAATAACATCTTTTTGGTATTCCTGAACCGGTGCTTGGTGTATTTCAATAGGTATCATATTTTCTGATTTTATGACAATATTTCTATGATGCAAAAAATCTGGATAAAAATACGTAGCCAGCGTATATTTTTGATCCGGTTTTATATCAAAATAGCTCTGCAAATCAATTGTACGGCTGAAAGTTTCCTTAGATTCGAGTAAAATATATTTACTCATCCGGTTAAATTCATCGTGCTTGGAAACCGGTAAATTTACATGCCAATCCTGACCGCTTTTAATCCAGTCAACTTTGCTGGCTGCACTTTTACCGCTATTTTTTCGTAAATTGACAAAAAATGAAGTTTGCGGCAGGTTGGTGATATGCAATAAAACCGGATTGTCTCCTTGATTGCGGACAATCATCTGCACAGGTATTTTTTCGTTAGAATGATACAGTGACCTAGGACTAGTGATAGTCATTTCCAATAATGAATAATACCGAAATTTTTTTTCAGTCCGGTTGACCATTTCCTGACCATTAATGTCCACTGAAACCAACATCCACACAGCAATCCAGCACAAAATTGATAAAAACCCTGGATTATTGGTTCGTTTTCTATGCCATATAAAAAATAATCTTGTCATCATAGCTGCAAATTTAATATTGTTTTATTGTATTACTTGTACAATATATCGGCAAAATTTTGGATACAATGAGAAATTCTTCTTTATAGAATGCTTTGTTTGTACCATTCACAAACAGTACATTCTATTTCAAGACAATTTCAATGGACAGAGGTTTTATATGTCACAGGGAACAAAAAAAGCTGCATTACTGCTCGTAGCTTTGGGACCAGAACAAGCGGCAGAAGTGATTCGTTATTTGCCGGAACAATACACGGAAAAAATCATGGAAGAAGTATCGCAAATCAAAGGATTGAAACAAGATGAGCAAGAAAAAATTTTGGAAGATTTTTTTTATGATCTATCTCAAAATGAATTTCAAAGCCAAGGCGGAGAAAGATTTGCTGAAGATATCCTGACCAAAGCTTTTGGGCCGGACAAGGCATCTGCCATATTGCAAAAATTTGCCGAACAAGACCAAAGCCACTTAATACGGCGCTTGGAAGAAACAGATACATCTATCCTCAGTACCTTGCTGCAAGAAGAACATCCGCAAATTGTCACCTTTATCATGGCATCTTTGACACCGGGCAAAAGTGCTAAACTAATGCAAAGCCTTCCCGTCAATATGCGGGCAGAAGTAGCCAAACGCGTCGCCAAAATGGATAAAATGGCTCCCGAAGCACTGAAAAATTTTTTGCGCAAATTTACCGGAAAAATCGAACAAGAAGAAAAAAATCACCATACGCAACAGGCAGGCGGCTTAGAATCTCTGGTTCAAATCCTGAGCCATGGAGATTCCCAAATGGAAAAACATTTGCTCGATGAATTTGATAAAGATGACCCTGAATTTGCGCAAGATCTGCGCAACCGATTGGTTACATTTGAAATATTGCTGGATTTGTCCAATCATGAAATACGCCTCATCATGGACCGGATACCAGAAGACAGAACTTTAGTTCTAGCTCTCAAAGGCGCGGATGAAGCAATAAAACGTCACATTTTATCCAATGTCTCCCGCAACCGGGCCCGCAACATCCATGACGAATTGAGTCTAACCGGTCCCCTGCCTCTGTCAGACATTGAAAATGCGCGTCAAAAAGTACTACAAATCGCGAAACGATTGGACAATGAAGGGTATATTATTTTGCGCAAATCCCAGGATGAATGGATCGAATAGAAAGCTAAGGACAATCAAGCAATATGTGCTGCGGTAAAAAAAGCGCGGACAGGGTCTGACAATTATTGGTCGGTTTGCATCCGGTGCTCACACAAAACTTTTTTCTTGTTAATAATCGACTATAGGAAAAACTTTGTTTATCCTGTTTATGCAGACGCAAACTATATTGAGCTAATTGGACCCAATATGGCACAACGGTAAACAATGGCAAATCTCCTTTTTTGCTGTGTTTCGGCTTATCATATCCTGCCCAGGTCAATATTAGATGATTGTTTGTAAATCCGGCAAACCAGGAATCCATCGGAGAAGAGCCGGTTTTTGCTGCTGCGTATTTGTACAGATTCGGCCCGCCAAACTGGGAAGCAGTGCCGTCTCGAATAACAGCTTGCATCATTTCCTGCACAATTTGCGTGCTTGACTCAGAGAAAAATCTTTGATCGCGCGGCATAGCTTGAGTCTTAAAAACAATTTTGGCTGCGCGGAGATGTTTTTTGTTTTCAAAATCAAACGGCTTTGTACCCTGAATAGTCTGCGGATTGATAGCTATTTGACGCAAAGTATGCGCGAAAATTTTTTTGCCATGATTGGCAAAAACCAAATACCCTTGCGCCAATTGCATCGGCGTTAAGTCAATACTTCCCAATGATATGGCCGGTTCCCGAGGCACAGACAAAGAACCCTGTTTTTGCCCTTCTGGCCAAAGAAATATCCGGCTATAAAGCCGGTGCATGGCTGTCAGGCCAATTTTTTTAGAAACACGCACAGCCACGGTATTGATCGAAAAAACCAATGCTTCGTAAACTGTGACCTGTCCCATATATGAATGGTAATAATTTTGCGGCCGCCAAACTTTGCCGCTGCTGTCTTGCCAGGTAACGGGTTTATCAATTAGGGAAGTGGCCGCATGAACAATGCCCGCATCCAAAGCCTGCGCAT
>CAZCVM010000113.1:0-5341 GCA_964501965.1 uncultured Leptospiraceae bacterium
TCGGAAAATGTCTGCGTTCGCTTATATCACGCTCAATATTTCTTTCTTAGCGTCCGCTGCGCCTCTGTGATGGAATTTTTCGGCTAGTTTAAATAACTATGCAGCATTTTTGGGCCTTGAAATAGATGTGGGTTTAAATAACTATGTAGCATTGTTAGGTATTGGAATAGATACGGGTTTAAATAACTATGCAGCTCGATTCTTAGTGGGATATGACCTTGCTCGCATATCATTTGCCCATGGGTGCTCACATCCAAACCATGGAGCTTGCCCCTTTTGGTCTTTTCGTTTTTATTTTTTCTCAATCTTTTATGCTTTCTCTTCGTTTTTCACTCGCATTTATTGATGTAGAAAAATTGAGTTTGAATCTTGAAAAATTGAACAAATCCAATTCCCGTTTTGTCCCTGAAGCAATTCTTAGTTTTTTGCAAAAAAAGAGTATCACAGATATTCAGCAGGAGATTCTAAAATACAATAATTTTCACCAGAAAGCGGACTCTCCATTGATAGAAGCGGGAATTGGTATTCATGTTGGTTCTTTGATGCTGGGAACGATTGGGGAAGAAGAAAGAATTGACGCAACAGTGATTTCTGATTCTGTGAATTTAGCGTCTCGGCTAGAAGGTTTGACAAAAATATTTTTAGAAAGGTCAGCAGCAATGCAATGGATTTTGGGAGCGATTGCCGGAGATATAATTGGCTCTGTTTATGAATGGAACAACATTAAAAGAAAAGAATTTGATCTATTTGACAGGGAGTCTACATTTACAGATGATTCTGTGCTCACTGTAGCTACAATGGATACCTTGATCCAGGAAAAGAAATCAAATTTTGCTTCATTTTATTTACAATACGCGCGTCAATATCCAGGACGGGGATACGGCGGCTATTTTGCCAAATGGATCAAATCCGGCACAGTTCAAAATCCGCCAATGCCGTACAATAGTTTTGGGAATGGTTCTGCTATGCGCGTTAGTCCGGTGGGATTTGCTGGTCTTTCTTTGCCGGAAGTGTTGGAGCAAGCGCGGCAAAGTGCTATGGTAACGCACAATCATCCGGAAGGTATCAAAGGTGCCCAGGCAATTGCAGCCGCAGTTTTTTGGGCTAGGCAAGGGTATTGCAAAGAAAAGATTCGCGGTTTTATTGTGGAGCATTTTGATTATGATTTGTCCAGGTCATTGGCAGAGATTCGACTGGATTATACTTTTGATGTGACCTGTCAGGGTTCAGTGCCGCAAGCAATCATTGCTTTTTTGGAAAGCAATGATTTTGAAGATTGTATTCGCAATGCCATTTCTATAGGAGGCGACAGCGACACGATTGCTTGTATGTCCGGTGGCATAGCTCAAGCATATTACAAACAAATTCCGGATTGGATTTACAAAAAATGTATCGCATTGCTGCCCGATGAGATGCTGTCCACAATAGAGCGATTTTCAATAAAAGTAGAAAATTTATCAAGGAGCGGGATTTAGTAATGTAGCCACTACAATGGTGTAAAAATTTATCCCATTTGCAGGCAATCGCTGATAAAAAATCCACAAGTATAAAAATTACAGCTTGTCAAAGAGAGAGGATTTTTATAAATGGAATTCTTGCGGATGTTGCCTAAACACAATATTTGGGCATATCCGGGTATGAAATACGAATAATACTTTGATTTTTAAATAACTATATTAAAAATATTGGAAAAAAGGATATTATGGGTATTGCTGAAGACTTAATTCTGATCATTGTTGTCGGCCTTTTTGCCGGCCTACTAGCTCACAAAGCCAAACTTCCGGCTATTGTCGGATACATTATTGCCGGAATTATTATTGGTCCGTATACCCCGGGCATATCCGTGTCAGACATTGCTCGCATCGAATTGCTTGCGGAAATAGGCGTGGCATTGCTATTATTTTCTATCGGATTGGATCTTTCCTTCAAAGAATTGAAATCAGTCAAAGGCATTGCTTTGATTGGCACGCCTATACAATTGGTATTGCTCATTGTTTTTGGTTTGTTTCTCGGGTATATGTTGGATTTGTCTTGGACTGTGTCGCTCATTTTGGGCATGATTATTTCATTATCCAGTACAATGGTCGTATTGAAAAATTTAATGAGTCGGGGCTTGATTGGTACTTTATCAAGCCGGGTTATGGTCGGTATTTTGATCATCCAGGATTTAGCAGCCATTCCAATGATGTTGGTCATACCTAAATTGAGCAATTTGAGCCAAAACATCACGCCATTATTATTTATTTTGTTGAAAGCCTCGATCATTCTAGGAGCGATTGTTTTTATTGGATTGCGGGTCATTCCCTATTTTGTCAAATTTGTAGCTAAACTCAATTCGCGTGAGTTGTTTCTGATTTCTATTACTGCATTGGCTTTAGGTATTGGTTATCTGACTCATTTGTTTGGTTTATCACTCGCGTTTGGTGCTTTTGTCGCTGGCATGGTTATCAATCAATCCGATTATAGTCACCAGGCACTCAATGATATTGTTCCGCTGAGGGATATATTTGGTTTGGTATTTTTTACTTCGATTGGTATTTTATTGAATACCAATTTTGTGATAGAAAATTTATCTCTGATTTTAATGCTTGTACTGGCAATTATAATAGCGAAATTTATTATATTTTCCGTGTTGAGTGTTGCATTCAAATATTACAATATCATACCACTGGCATTGGGATTTGGATTGAGCCAAATTGGCGAATTTTCTTTTGTCCTGGCAAAGACAGCAGTCAAAAGCAATGCCATCACAAATGACTTTTATTCATTGGTGATGTCTGTTTCTATCATTACCATGATTTCATCTCCGTTTTTGACTTTGGCTGCGGTGCCTTTGTACGCGCTTAAAAAGAAATGGTTCAAAAAAGAAACAGCGCAAACAGTGAATATTGTTGAGGGTCAATGGAATGATCATATCATTATAGCCGGAGGCGGAAGGGTTGGTTCGCAAATCGCCGCTGTGTTTGCCCGATTGAAACATCCTTTTATACTCATTGAACAGGATTTCAATAGATTTGAACGCTGCAAAAATTCTGAATTTCCGATCGTCTATGGCGATGCCAGCAATGCTTCTGTATTGGAGGGAGCAAAAATTCATCACGCGAAACTTCTATTGGTGACCATTCCATTTCTTGGCACAGCCAGAGAAATCATCAGCAACGCGCTGTTGCTAAATCCAGAAATAAAAGTTATTGCCCGCGCCAATGATCTGACCAATCTCAAAGAACTAGCTGAGCTCAATATTTATGAAGCAGTGCAGCCCGAATTTGAAGCCAGCCTGGAGATCATTCGGCAGTCTTTGATACTGTTGCGGGAACCTTTGACATCCATACATCATATCACCGATGAAATCCGGCGCAAAAATTATGAACCGATCCAAAGTGAAAATTTGGATATGACCCAATTGGCGGATTTTCACAAAACAGCTTATCTATTGGAAATGAGCTGGATCGAAGTCAAACCGGATAGCCCAATCTGCGGCCATTCCATACAAGATTTAGCAATTCGCAGTAAAACCGGAGCTACAATCGTTGGAGTTATGAGAAGTGGTCAATTATTCTCCAATCCAGATTTGAATTTTATATTCCAAAAACAGGATTATGCGGCCATTATTGGTGTGCCGGAAAATAAAGAAAAATTTCTGAAAAAAATGATCGAACCAGCATAAAACTTAGCCGTCTTCCAGTATGCCATATTTGTGGATTATCTCTATGATCGTTTCTCGGTGCTGTTCTTCTGTATTTGGTGGACTTTCTTTGAGCTTTTCTTTCACTTCTGTGAATTGGGTTTTGGCTCTTTCCTGATGAGGCTTGAGTTCTTCTTCAAGGTTGCGGATAGAATCTCCATAATGACTGGCATTGCGGATCATTTTTAATGTGGAGCCATAATTGTAATGCGGGTCAATATAGCCATGCAAAATATACCGAGCTACCAAAACGCCGCATTTAGAACATTCCACGAATACTCTTGCGTGATGTCCCTCCTGCAACAAAAAATTGTTGTAAAAAGAATCATTGCCGCATTGCGGACAACGTTCCCGAATCGCTTTGTAGTTTTCCATTATTCAAAATTTATCCTTTTTGTTTATTTTTTATCTCAATAAAGCCCTACCCATTTCCAATATGTCAATGCAAAAATAAGTATCAGTACAGCAGACAAAATGGAAATGATTGCTCCTGTTTTGAACATATCTTTCAATGTAAAAAAACCAGAATAATACGCTATCGCGTTGGGCGGGGTAGAAACGGGCAGACTCATACTGGTTGAAACTGCCAGAGCAATAGCCACCGCAAGAGGGCCTTGCCCGATACTCAAAGACAAAGCAAGGGGAATAATGATATTGGAAGTAGCAGTATTGCTCATAAAAGTAGTCAGCCAAGAACCAAAAAGGACAAACAGTATCAGCAGCCAAAACAATGATAGCCCCTGCAAAGGAAATACCTGGATCATCCATTCAGAAAGACCGCTTTCTTTCATCGCAATACCCAGAGAAATGCCGCCGCCGACCAAGAATAAAATATCCCAGCTCAAACTCCGAAATTCCTTACTGGACAAAATATTGCTAGCTAAAAGAGCAATCGTTACCAAAAGCCCTACCACGCCGCTGGACAAGCCATGCCATTTGCCGGTCAACCAGAGCACTACAGCAGCCGCGAAGATAAATGCTGTACCATAAGCACGCCAATTGTCTGGAAAAGAAACCCTGGCCTGGGATTCTATGCGCTCCTTTGGGGCCGGATAAAAAGCCAGCAATAACCGCCACAATAAAAAAAGCAGCACAAGGGCTATCGGAAAAGCAAGAAAGAGCCATTGATGGAAACTAATATGTATGCCGGCCTTTTGTAAAAAAGCAATGGCAATCGCATTAGGAGGTGAACCTACCGGAGTTGCCATGCCGCCGATATTGCAGGCAAATGGTACACCAAGAAAAATAGCCTTAGTAAAAGACGAACTTTGATTTTCCAATTTTTTCACAATGGCCAGAGCAATGATCAGCATCATGGCAGTGGTGGCAGTATTGCTCATCCACATGGATAGCCACGCGCTAGTCATTATCAGGCCCAAAAGAATCATCGTTGGTTTGGTTCCTACTACGCGCAAAACTACATTGGCTAGCCAATTATCAATACGGTATTTGCTGCCTGCCTGAGAAAGCAATAGACCACCCAGAAAAAGCATGATGATGTTGGAAAAAAAAGGTGCCATAAAAGCAGCCTGGCCGATTGCTTTGGATTCCTTTACCATGACTGGATGCAGCCAGATCAATTCTCCGGCCAAAATTAGAAAAGCTGTCACATACAATGGTACTGCTTCACTAATCCACAAAATCGCAGCTCCAATA
>CAZCVM010000113.1:5351-6950 GCA_964501965.1 uncultured Leptospiraceae bacterium
GCGGACAATATAAAAATCAAAGCTACTGCTACCAGGGCCTTGATTTGGGTTTTGGTTATTTTTTTCAGTGTTTCATTCATTTTATTGTTTAGATTGTTTTTGTCATTTCAATAACATTTTTGCATTGTGTCTTTTTAGCCACAAACTTGGTATGGGATATTATTTAGCAAGCGTTTTTTGTGTTTGGCTGATAGATCAATAAACGGGGTTTAAATAACTATGGAGAATCAATCTGCCATGCGGATTTTCGACCCGCATAGCAGATTAATGATGATTTTAAATAACTATGCAAAAGGGTTTTAAATAACTATGTAAAAGGATTTTAAATAACTATATAATAATGCAAAAAAAGTGCTTGCTAATTGGCACACTCGAAAATTTTATCATTGTTTATCAAGTTTTTGGAAAAATTGCACCAAAAAATCCTGCAATGTCTGATCCATAATTTCCTGGTTTTGGGGATATTGGCCCAGCCAATCCAATATTTCCAAAAGCAACCATTGATTTTCTACAGCAGTAATCCTCGGATTGTCCCGCAGCAATGCCAAAATTTTTTCCCGACCCTTGGCAAATTCTTTGGGTATATTCGCGGAAACGCTTTGAGCTTTGGCTTCTTGTTCCCCAACCGGAATAGCATTCTGGTCGATGTCACCTGTAGCCCCATTATGCTCTGGAAAATTATCAGCAGTGTCGCGATATTTTTCCCAGGCGTCCGGCGACTGCAAAGAATACAAAGGACGGAAACATATTAATGGCTGATCCTTGCCTTTTACTTTGACCGGCGGCAAGCGCAAACAATAGATAGATTCTTGTATTTGCCGGAAAGTCGTTTCTGAAATCAGAATGGATCCCGGCTGGGCTGCTGATTCCATACGGGATGCTACATTTACAGTATCGCCAAACAAATCGCCGTCTTTGCTGTAAACAATACCAGTATGTGTGCCGATCCGAATAATCAATTTCCTAGAACCCATACGGTATTGATTGATTTCTTGCAGATTGGCCTGGATTTCCAATGCTGCTAGTACAGCGTTCAAAGGGAGATCAAAAGAAACCATTAGGCCATCTCCCATTTTTTTGATCAAAGTTCCTTTGTGAGTTTCAATGATTGGCAAGCAAATATTTTCATATTCCCGTACCAAATCAATAATTTCCAATAAAGACAATTCGCTGCTTTTTTTTGTGTATCCGGTAATATCCGAAAAAAATATGGTCAATTCTTTTTCATATTCATTTTTATGGATAAATGTATCTTTTGCTCCGTACTGAACCACTTCTTTTACCTGTCTGGCTGCGGTGGCAGTATACGCAATCAACGGACAATTTGCCTGAATACTCGGATAAATGGTTGAAACAATATTTTGCGGAAAATACGGCAAAATTTGCGCTAGACCTTCGGCTATGGGTTTTGCGTTGTTGAGACTGCTGTTGATCATATCCAAAACAGATTGAATCAGCGGCAAAAGATAAGAAAAAAATGCAGTGTCCGGCTTTTTGCTATCTTTTTCCAAAAAAGATACGGATTCGGACAGGACTGTGAAAAGCTCAGCAAAAAATATACGGATATGTTTTGCTTCTGCCGCAGCTATTTTGCTCGGC
>CAZCVM010000114.1:0-6945 GCA_964501965.1 uncultured Leptospiraceae bacterium
GTATCCTTTTTAATATTGTGGTTATCCAGAATGTTATCCGGTTTATTTTTGTTTAAATAAGGCCGGTACACATCATTGATCCAAATAGCACTTGTGGCATTGACCAAAGTGTCTACAGTAGACATCAAAGCAGCTACCAAAGCAGCCATGACAAAGCCGAAAATCCCAGGCATCGCAATCAGGTTGACAACGATTGTAAAAGTACTATCCGGCGCAATCGTAGGATCCAAAGTTCCTTGATTGATCAATGCCTTTCCGATCCAGCCAGCACCAGCAACAACCACAATAGATAATGGCAAAAGCAGCAAGGTATTGGTAGATACCGCTTTGCGTCCTTCATCCACACTGCGGATGGACAAAAAGCGCATCATTAGGCCTTGATTCATAAACAAAAATCCAATGGAATTGGCAACCCCATCCTGAGCAAAAATCCCGATAAAATTGAAATCCGGCGGGGAGTTGAAATCAGCCAGCCATAAACGCGAATCCGCTGGCAGCATATTGGCCCAAAATTCAGAAAAACCTCCGACATAAGATATCCCTAGAAAAAAGACCAAAAAACCGGCAAAGATAAGTACTCCGCCTTGCGCCAAATCCGTAAAAATAACAGCTGTTTGTCCACCGGCAGTGACATAAATAGTAGAGGCAACGGCCACTCCCATGGCAATAGCGACGAGAGGAACATCCGTGCCGATTTGACTATCCAAAATTGGCTTCAGTGCTTTTCCCAAGGTAATGTAACCAATACCAATATAGCCGATTAAGTATATTAACATCAAAATCGTTGTTAATATGCGTACATTGACATCAAACCGTCTTTCAAAGTATTCGGGAATCGATTTGACGCGGGTAAAATAAATCAATGGCATCCAGCCAAATAAAAATAACGGCATAAAAAACCAGTCATTTAAGTAGGTCATACCAGCGGAAAAACCATATTGGGCTGCCACAGTAGAATATTTTACAAAACTGTGGGACCCTACACCAGTAGCTACGATCGAAGCAGCGATCAGCCACCAGGCAAACCGTTTTCCACCAAAGAAGAAATCACTTGTATTCTTGGTAAATCTGCCAAAATATGCGCCAAAACCCATGATGGCCGCGAAATATACCAACATAATAGCCAAATCAAATAAAGATCCTATTTTTTCCATATTTAATCTCTTACTTTTCCCTATTTTTTTTATTGAATTTTTTAAATTTTCTAAATTTTCAATGTTTTATGTGCATAAAAGAATAAAAATCAACCTGGCCCAATTGCCAGAATTTTTCCCATTAACCAAGTATGCTTTTGTTAGATTTTCGTGAATTTTTACAAAAAAATGCGAAAACAAATCAACTTTCATGACAGAATATTCCTGTAAAGAAACTTTTTATGATAAAAAATAAGAAAACAAAAATTCTGATTGAAATCATGCTCAAATAATACTTCTCTGCGATATGCAATGGAAATTTTCATCGTATAAATTTACCATGACGGGATGATTTCATTATTTCAATCTAAAAATCATCAACAAAACAATTATTAATAGTAAGGAAAAAAAAATGTTTGATTCATATTTGGAAGTGGTCAAAGCTCTGGGAGTGGGAGCCTTGGTTGGATTTTTATTTGCCGCGATAAAACTGCCTATACCTGCGCCAGCTAAGTTGGAAGGTGTCATGGGCATTGCCGGTATCTTTATTGGATATTGGATATTCAAAGGTTTATTTATAAAATAAAAAGATCAGCAAAAAGGTAATGAAAAATAAATTCCATGAATGACGCAAAAATCAACCATGCTGTGGGATACATGGAACAGGGGCAATTTCACAAAAGCCAATTGCTCCTAAGCGAGGTTTTGCAGCAAGACCCCAAAGACAGCATTGCTATAATGAATACTCTTATTTGTTTTAGCCAAATGAAAGAATATGACAAAGTCATAGATTTTTATGAAACCCATAAAGATATTCTGGCCAATACTGTATTCAAAAAAAGGGCTCTAATGCTGACAATCTGGACATTGGTGCAAAAAAAAGAATTCTTAGAGGCAAAGAATCGGACATTGGACGCATTGCTATCGGAAAATGAAGATGAGCATTTACTGAATACGGCAGGATTTATTTTTGAAAAATTGAAGGACAATGTCACAGCTTTGGATTATTATCAGAAATGCTTGAGTTATTATCCGGAACAAAAAACAGCTCTCAACAGTGCAGCTTATTTGATAGCGGATATGGATGGTGATTTGGATTTGGCTGCAAAAATGATAGCCGCTGTATTGCAGCAGGAATCACAAAATCCGGTCTATCTGGATACTGCGGCCTGGATAGCTCACAAAAAAGGGAATATTACTTTGGCCAAAAAGTATTTATCTCTGGCAATACAAAAAATGGACACATTGCCAATAGAAGAACAAGCGATTTTATTGAACCATCAAAAAATTATTGAATCATTGGTCTAAGTCAATAAGCCTGTATTTTTTTCATGGTAAGGAATTCTTTGTAATTGTAATCAAAGTATTTTCGCAATTCATCCGCTGAAATATTTTTTTCCTGGATTATTTTATCGAACATTTCTCTTTTAGTGATATAATTCGGGTTTAATGGTATTTCAATTTTGGCTATGGTCTCATTGTACTTCTCACTCGAATACAATATAAAACTATGCCGGTCTATTTCTGATTGCTCCAGAAGAATGGAAACCATTGTCAAGCCCAGTCCTGCGCCTTCCGAATTATCGCCATGCTCCATATAAAATTCTATTAAATTTGAAAAGTTCTGCGCTTTTTTGAATTTTTCGCGGATTCTGCGTTCTTCTATTGGAAATAATGGATAGTTGTTTTTGATTTTAATATTGAGTACGTCTTCCGAGTAATAAAATGTGGCCATAACATGCAAATCTTTGCGGCGAAATTTTTTCTCATACCCAATGATGGTTTTTTCAGAAAGCTGATTGCGAAATTCTGTCAGGCCTTTTTCATATTGGCGGATATCTTTCCAATCATATTGATTTTCTTCAAAAATGATTTTTTTTATGTTTGCTTTTGTCGCATTAATAATGAGTTCTTTTGCCGCAGTATAAGTAACTTCCATGAGATCAATACGGTCAAATTTTGTCAATATCTGTTTGATAATGACATCCAATGCCATTTCTCCATAATCGGACAAAATATATGTTTTGAGACTAATGGTTTGCCGTTCATTGACAGCATTTTGTACTGTATGGATCAATTCTTCTTTAGATTTTCGCAAAATATTATCCTTTACCAGCTTTTGTATAATATAAATTAAATTTTTATTCTATTTATATTAAGTTTATATTAAAAATTCCTTAATGAAATGATTTCTAATCCAAAATACCAATTGAGCTCAAAAGAACCAAAAATACCAGAATAGGAGTAACATATCTCAAAATAAAAATCAATGACTTATATGTACCTTGATGATCTTTCGCAAAACTCGTATTGCGAGTATCTTTGGACACAATCCACCCGGTGAAAATGGCTATAAAAATCCCTCCCACTGGAAGCATCCAATTGCTAGCCAAAAAATCCAGGCTATCGAAAAAATTGCGTTCCCCAATGATTTTCAGGTTCGCAAACCATTGCCATCCGCCCAGGCTCAATGCGGACGGGATACCCAACAGCCAAATAGCAAAGCCCAGCACAATCGTTGCTTTTCGGCGCGGCCATTGCTTTTCGTCAATAAAATAGGACACCACAACTTCCAAAAGACTGATTGCCGAGCTCAATGCGGCAAAAATAATCAACAAAAAGAAAAGCGGCCCCACAATAAAACCGCCAGGCATTTGTAAAAAAATCACTGGCAATGTGGAAAACAAAATACCAACACTTTCCGTTGGCTGCAAATCAAAACTAAACAAAATGGGGAAAATCATAAAACATGCCAAAAAAGCGATCAAAGTATCAAAAGAAACAATCGTGACCGCATCTTTCAAAATGGGTTCATTTTTGTCCATATAAGAACCGTATGTAATGATAGCTCCCATTCCCAGAGACAAAGAAAAAAAGCTTTGGCCAACAGCTTCCAAAATAGATTTGCCGGTTACCTGACTCCAATCAGGCGAAAACAAAAAATCTATTGTTTTCGCTAAACCGGGAGTTTGCATAGAAAATATCACCAAAGAAATCAACAATACGAATAAAATCGGCATAAATACTTTTCCGGCAAGTTCGATGCCTTTTTGCACTCCGCCAAAAACAATTCCTATTACAAAAAAAATAAACAATGAATGGAAAAATATCTGTAAAGACCCGGTTTGTAAAAAATGGACAAAATCCTGGGCAACCATTTTCTTGTCCATATCCAAAAATGCTCCGCTTACTGTGGCCGCAAAATAGCGCAATGTCCAGCCGCCGACAACACTATAAAAAGATAAAATCACAAACCCGGAAGCAATGCCCAGCCAGCCAATGATATGCCAGGCACTTGGATGCAATGCCTTGAAAGCACCTATGGGATTTTTATTGGTGCTTTTTCCAATAAAAATCTCTGCCATCATGATAGGCAATCCGACTAAAACTATGGAGATCAAGTAAATAAAGATAAATGCACTGCCGCCATTATTGTATGTTTCATAAGGAAATTTCCATAAATTGCCCAATCCCACAGCAGAACCGCTGGCAGCCAAAATAAATCCCAGTTTGCTATTCCAACTTTCTCTTTTCATATCATTTTTGCTCTTTACTTTATTATGCTTTTTATGCTTTTTTAATTTTTTAAACCCATATCCGCTGATTTGCCTTGACAAAGTCAAACCCATAATTAATTTTTATTACCAAAAATAGGAAATATCATAGATTTGTCAATTATGTTGTCTAAAAGAATCATACCTTGTTTGGATGTAAAGAACGGTCGAGTAGTTAAGGGCGTCAATTTTGTAGATTTGGTTGATGCTGGAGATCCAGTCGAAAACGGATTGTTTTATGATCAGGAAGGTGCGGATGAACTTACGTTTCTGGATATTACCGCTTCATCAGATCGCCGAAAAATCATTCTGGATTTAGTCGAAAAGGTAGCCGCAAAAGTACATATCCCTTTCTGTGTTGGCGGCGGGATACGCACTCCGCATGAAATAGGCTATATTTTGGAAAAAGGCGCGGACAAAGTTTCTATCAACACAGCTGCTTTCAACCAACCCAATATTATTGCTGATGCTGCGGCAATCTATGGCAGTCAATGTATTGTTGTTGCTATAGACGCAAAATGGAATGCGCAGCAAAATTATTTTGAAATTTATTTGCATGGCGGCAGGACTCCGACAGGATTCGATGCTATCAAATGGGCCAAGGAAGCACAAAACTTGGGAGCAGGCGAGATTCTTTTGACAAGCATGGATCGAGACGGCACAAAGCAAGGATATGATATTCCCTTAACCAGGAAAATAGCGGACGCAGTATCAATCCCGGTGATCGCATCGGGCGGGGTAGGGTCTCCACAGCATTTGTTGGAAGGTTTAGTGCAAGGCGGAGCTGATGCAGTATTGGCAGCATCTATTTTTCATTTCAAAGAATACTCCATACGTCATGTAAAAGAATTTTTGCTTCAAAATGGAATATCTGTCCGAATGCTCCGTGAATGGGAGACAAAAGTCAATGGATAATCGTTTTTTGATAGATATTATCTCAATAAATTAATATCTAAATTTTATACTTGACAAACAATTGCATCAAAAAATAATAGTAAGCTTCCTTTAAGAGACTTTAAAATAAAAATTTAAATTCAATCAAATACAAAAAAAAGAAAAAACTGGTTAACAATATGGCTATTCCAATAAAAAAATTATTATCTGTCACTGACAATCGCTATGAATTTACTGTAGCTGCAATGCAAATTGTTGACAAAACCAATGGCACTATCGTCAAAGGCGAAGAGTATGAGACTTGGAAAATCGTCCCCAAAGTTTTGGAAAACCTGTTGAACGGAAATTTTAAATATTCAGCAGAAGAAACTGACGCGTCACGCAGTAAAAAAGATTTTATAGACTCTTCCCAAGAATCTTCCATAGATTCTTCTATAGATTCTTCTATAGAACAAATAGAAGAACAAACAGAGGATGAACCTGCTGAAAAATAATCTATTGTGTATGATCAGGACATTCTTTATAGAGTTACAATAATCATTTCCATATACAACATTTCCTAATACAAATGGTAAACAATGCTATAGAATGAAAAATAATGGCCACAAACAGCCGCTTATCATCATTGGCGGCTGTACAGCCTCTGGAAAATCTGCTTTGGCCGAATCCATTGCAGAACAAATGCCCTGTAGCTTGATTTCCGCTGACTCTGTTCAATGTTACAAGTATTTCAATATTGGCAGTGGCAAACCGGATTCTCAAACGCAACAAAAATTCAATTACCACGGCTTAGATATACTGGATTGGCATGACAATTTTTCAGCCGGACAATTTGGCCGATTTGCGGAAAACCTCATTGTTGAGGCTTGGCAAAACAAAAAAATACCCATTGTTGTCGGCGGAACAGGTTTTTATATTCGGGCACTGCTCCAGGGAATCGCTAAAATGCCGCCCATTGACAATAAAAATCGTAGCCTTGTCCGAATGATCCAATATCCAGAGCAAGTACAGTGGTTGCATAGGATTTTGCGTCATCAGGATCCTTTATGGGCTCAAAAAGTCGCGGTCACAGATACACAGCGAATATTGAGGACTTGGGAAATATTTTTGCAAACTGGCCGAACCAATAAAGATTTTTTCGGGACTGAATCCGGTATACTTGCGCGGTTTGCTGTACAACTACATTATTGGAAATTGCTTCCTGAAAAAAGAATATTAATGCCTTTAATAGAACAAAGAATCAAACAAATGCTGGAACAAGGTCTGATTCAGGAAACAAAAAATTTGCTCGATCAGGGAGTGTCGCCTGATTGCATACCCATGAAAAGCATTGGTTACCGGCAAATATGTGAATACTTGCATGG
>CAZCVM010000115.1:0-4864 GCA_964501965.1 uncultured Leptospiraceae bacterium
AATGGGCAACAATTTTATCGGCCTGTCCTAAAGGCGACCTTGACATAAATCCAAATGAAAAAAAAGAAAAATCCTGAAACAACCCTGCCAAATCCGTCTCCTTCACAAAACAAACAAATACTCCAGAAAGGTCGCCCTGGGTTATTTGCCACTCATTGGGCCCAGCTTTGCGTCCGCGAGGCAGGTAAGTATCATAATCAGCCCGCAATGTTCCCCAGATGCGGCCTTTGGGGCGCAAGACGCGATGGATTTCTTTCAAGGCCTGACGCATTTGCTGTAAAGAACCATAATGTAAACTGCCCCAGGCGACGATTCCGCCAATGCTTGCGTCTGCAAAGGGAAGTGACTGAGATTTTGCCTGGATTAGAAAAGTGGCAGAGTCTTGCGCGTCTGGCCTTTGTATTGGAACAGAATCCAGGCCAATGACTGGACAACCATGCTGACGCAATAACGGTAAGTGACGTCCACTACCGCAGCCTAGGTCCAATAGCGGGCTTTGGATTGCATTTTGTTTTTGTGCTTGTGCCAATAAACGGACTAGGTTTTCATCAGGATAAAACAATTTTGCTTTTTCTTTTGTATAATGTCGCGACCAAATAGCTGAGTTGTATGAAATTTTGTTGGTATCTTCTTTTTTCATGCTATATTTTTTTCCTGGGTATTAATATTGTTTTGTTTAGCCGGTGACAATTTGGATTGCGTTCATATAGGCTTGATAATCAGAATGCATATTTTTTTTTTGATTTTCGTCTATTCGGAATATGAAGACTCCTAAGCGCTGGTGATTGTTTTGCGCTGGCTGTATAGTGTCTCCAGGCTGAACAAATAACTCTTGATAAACTAAATGGGGATTTTTTGGGGGCAGGCGTATTTGCCGCAGTCTGGATGGAATGATTTTTTCTTTTGGCTGCCAGGTAAGAAATTGAATATATATATGAGGTTTATTTTTTTGCCAAAATTGGTGTTTGCGTTGTTTGGCAAATAGAGACTTTTTATTTTGAGACGAGTTGTCTGTTGCGAGTGTATGCAAAGTTTTGGTAAACACATTGGTATTTTGACTGTAGAGCAAAGATTCTGCCAAATATTCACCGCCAAATTCGGGAACTACTTCAATGATAAAAAAATTATCCTGGTATTCAATGGCTTCAATGATTACCGGTCCATAATGTATGTCCATGGCATGTACAGATTGTTGTGCGTATTGGATCAATGTCCGGTTTTTGACGGCAGAAATGAGTGCAGGACTATGATGCCCCCATTCTACAAAATAAGGCGGACCGCTGGTGTATTTTTCAAAGATTTCTTCAATATACAATGTTTTATCATTCACAATGCCGAGTATGGAATATTCTTTGTCATAAGGAATGTATCGTTCAATGAGCCATTCATTTTTTTTGCGTCCTTGACGGAAAAAATCCACAATGTCTT
Source organism: uncultured Leptospiraceae bacterium (assembly GCA_964501965.1). GTDB lineage: Bacteria > Spirochaetota > DYNZ01 > DYNZ01 > DYNZ01 > CAZCVM01. The sequence continues at coordinate 1,429 of CAZCVM010000115.1, forward strand.
GTTTGTTTTCATACAAAAAATTGCCGGCTTTGCCATGCGATGTTCTATTTTTAATGATCCATGGCAAGGGCATTTCTTTGATATTGGGCAATTTTTTTATTTTTTCCGTGGAAAATCCCGGAGTTATGGGTATGCCGGCATTTTCCAGATGTTGACGCATGATTTGTTTGTCATAAAAACGATGAAAATCTTGCCACGGGTTTCCTTTGAGCCCAAGTTTGTTTGCTAGATAAGCCACAGTGCGTCCGGCCTTGCCATAAGATCTGCTGGCTACAATTTCAATTTTTCCCAATATAGGCAAGGAATTTATTTTGTGAAAAATGCGCCGGTATTCTGTGATGGATTCATTGATTTTGATCTGACAAATATCCATACCCGGGGCCATGGCATTTTGGTCCACGCCAATGATTTGGTATCCAAGAGAAAGGCCCGCCTCAATCAGTGGTATTTGTCTTTGGCCACAGCCGATAGATACAATGTATTTTTTTTGTTCTGCCATGAAAAGCATTTTCCTAATTTTTTGGTATCTTTGGTTTTGCCTATTTGATACCATTTTATTTGTTTTTGCTTAACCTATACTCAATTTTCGCCGAATCTATGGCATGACAATAGTTATTTAAAAAAAAGGTACAATCCGCATGAAACAGAAAAAAAGAATCATTTTGACTATGTTTATTTTTGTTTTTCTTTTTGGATATTTTGAAAACGCGATAAGCAAAACAACGGCAAAAAAACCAAAAAATAAAATCCAATCACTGATCTTGCAATCCAAAGACCTGCCAGAAGGCATGGTCCTGGGCAAAATTCCCAAAAGTGCCCGCAAGCTGATAAAGAGAAATCCTTGGATTTTGGATCGGGCGTCCATAAAAAAATTTTCCCGCGCCATCTATTCCGGTGCCAATTACTATGCCATTTCCCGAATGGCCATGGTGATTCTTACTTCAGAGCAGAGGCCTTATGACGATGATGTCGTTTATTATGTTTTTGAATACAAAACAGAAAGTATCGCCAAAAGAGAAAGTCAAAAAATCGCGGACGTAAAGAAATACAATCCTCGGCGTGCAGAGTTTTTGCATTCCGAAAGATTTGTGATATTGGTTTTTTGCGATAATGAAGAATTGTTCCCTCAATTGCAAGAAGTGACCCGCATGCTGAAACAAAAATTGTATTGATAAAAAAACAAGGTTTTGGATTTTTGCGGTACAAAAGGATATTAATGCGAAAGGATTTACTAAGCTGACAATGCAAAAAGACAAAATGGATGGTTTTTTGAGGCGCATCAGATATTTTTGGATGATTGTGCTGGTTGTTTTATTGTTTGCCTGCCAGGATCAAGCAGGAAACCGAGGAGAAAAACTCAAAAAAAATAAGAAAATAACGGACTATGTTGTTGTGACCACTATTGGTGAACTCAATATGAGGATAGAACCGCACCGCCATTCTACGCGGGTGGCAGTGCTGCCAGACGGCGCAGTCCTGGATGTTTTGGGCAAAAGCGAAGAGAAAGTCAATATCGGCAAAAATAGCGAATATTGGTATCATTTAAGAGATGATCAAGGTATTTCCGGCTGGGTCTATGGCGCGTATTTGATTTTGGTCAAGAAAGACAATAAGACTAAGGCTGCCGAGATTGCGGTGCAGCGTATCCGCGCTCAGAAAAAAAATGTTATTGAAAACTTGGCTGGTTTTTGGGGACAGACTCGGTCTGATTCTACATTGGGACCGTATCGGTTGATTGTGTACAAAGATGGATCCTATCTGGCATACAGTACCCAGGGTAGACGGCTTTACCAGGGCGATATCGAGGTTTTGCTCAAAGCACGCACTTTGAGTTTTTCGAAAAGTACTTCTTTTGGCAGCCGCATCGGCTATTATTATAATGAACAAAAACAGTATGGTCTATCATACAATCGGTATGGCAAGCATTTTCAGATGGAGCGTATTGAAGATCAAAAAATACCGACTAGGAAAAAACTGGAAGAGGATGGTTACAGGATTATCAAATAAATGCGCATAAATAGATTTTTGGCCCAGGGGGGACTTGGTTCCAGGAGATCAGTTGAGTCGTTTATTGACCAGGGTATTGTTTCTGTCAATGGAGTCGTGACAAAAGACCTGGCCCAAAAAATTGATATCCAAAATGATACCGTAGAGATTGATCATGACGGGCAAAAACAGCGAGTTGTGCTCCAGTCTGTATGTCTGGTTTTTGTATTGTTCAAGCCTGCGGGTTTTATATGCAGCCGCACTGATCCAAAAAATCAAAACCCGTCCGTATACAACCTGCTGCCGTCAAAATATAGTCACCTAAATTCTGTGGGCCGGCTGGATGTGGCCACTAGTGGTTTGTTGCTTTTTACAAATGATGGAGTTTTGCTGCATCGTTTGACGCATCCCTCTTATGAGATGAAACGCCGGTACAATGTCCGGTTACAAAAATCTTTCCGCCCCACGGATTTGCAAATTTTGGATAGAGGAATCATTATTGATGGTCGAAAAACCAGTCCACCCAAAATAGAATATGTCTCAGATTCTGGCCGGGAAGTCATTTTGGAATTGAAAGAGGGCAGAAACCGAGAAATACGCCGTATTTTTGCCGCAACCGGCAATGAAGTTTTGGAATTGCAAAGAATCTCTTTCGCGGGTATAACTTTGCGCGGATTGGTCCAGGGCAAAGGCAGATTGCTTTATGCTGATGAGATTCAATCGTTAAAGAAAATGGTCAATCTTACCTGATCCGTTTATCTAATTCAAAAAATAATATTTTTATGCAGCATTCTAAAAAAATTGTCGATTTGTACAATATACCATAAGCAATTTTTTAGTTTGCAGGCATAGATAACGGAGAATACAATGCAAAATTTTGATTTCAATTCTTTATATAGCAATCCAGGCCCAGCGCATCCAGGCCATTCAGAAAATGGTTTTTTTCGTCCTGCTGCTCAGGATTATAGCCAGATGCAGAGTAGCAATTTGAGTAAACAAAAATCAGCCAGGAAAAATGATAAAAAAAATCCTCTTTTTACATTGTTTTTGGCCATGGCAATTGTATTTTTTACCGGCGGTTTGATCATTGGTATGAAAATCAGTACTTCCTCCAAAAATCCTTCTGGCAATATGGACCCGCAAACGAGCTCTTTTTTATTTCAAAAAAATAAAGATCAATCACAAAATGAACCACAAAAGAAAGGCGCAACAGGCCAAAATCATTCTAAGAAAAAAAAAGAATTTGTGCCGATCAAAGGCAAAAAGATATATATTATGCTTCAACCTAAGTTGTCTGCTAATGCCGCACGGGAGATCGCGCGATCTTTATTGGAAAAGAAAATGCAGGTGTATTACCGCAAATTGGCTGATGGCTCATATTTCTTATTTCTGGGGCCATTTTCGTCCTATAACAAGGGAAAGAAGGTTGTGGCTCACTTAAAGCAAAAAC
>CAZCVM010000115.1:4874-6929 GCA_964501965.1 uncultured Leptospiraceae bacterium
AAAAACCTTTGCCCGCAAAAGAAAAAATTCAGTTTCAAATAGTGCAAAGATAATTTTTTTAATAGACACAAAATCACAATATTTGTATTGTTTACTATAAAAGAAATATAGTTATTTAAAAAGGTATATCATGCAGCTCACCGAATTGAAACCAGGGGCAAATTTGCTGCCGCGCGGCGGATATGTTGTGGAAACATCAGCCGGATACATTCAATTTGGATCGCCCCCGGAAACCATTAAGGACACAATGGGTTTGCCCAAACAAGTGCCCCAGATATTTGTTCTTCCAGGGGAGCTTTTCAATGTGTCCAAGGGGATCAGTGTCGCGGAATTGGAATTTCCGATTTATTTCAATTTTTTCTTAAAACAGAAAAAGACTTATGTCCTTTGCACAGAAAAGCAACGTGATCAATTGATAGTAGTCTTGCAAGAGTCTGTTTTTGGTCCCGAATCCATCAATTTGCAAAGTGAATATCCTGATGGGGAAAAAAGTAAAAATTATCCGGATCTATTGGCAGAAATGAAATTTTTCCGGGGTGATAGAAAACTGGAAGATTTGGTGACTTTTGGCATTATTCGGAACAATAAAATCAAAGTCAATTCTGTGGTCATTGAACAGGATGAAACGCAAAATTTTTCCGTATACGATGAGGGGAAAAAGGTTGCTTCTGTGCCCTGGAAGATAGAATATCAGGTGCATTATGATATTGGTAATCGATTGCAAGAACCTTTTGACCCGCCGGAATTGGGGATCACTTGTCTGGGGCCAAGTCATGGCTTTGATCCAGCGGAAAACACTTCAGGTTTTATTTTGTGGATCAACCGGCGCGGTATCATGGTGGATCCGCCAGTCAATAGCACTGAGTGGTTGAGCGATTCCAATGTAAACGCAAAATATATCAGTCATGTTATTTTGACTCATTGTCACGCGGACCATGACGCCGGCACATTTCAAAAAATACTCGAAGAAAATATGATCACCATCCATACCACGGAAACGGTCATGGATAGCTTTATCCGCAAATACCATGCAATGACAGAGATTCCGGTTGCCCGCTTATATGAGTTGTTCCATTTTAATCCGGTTCAGGTAGATACTCCGGTATATATTGAGGGTGGCGAATTTTTATTTCATTATGCTTTGCATTCTATACCGTCCCTGGGTTTTCGGTTTCATTTCCGCAATCAATCATTTATCTATACTTCTGACCATCTCAATCATCCGCCGACTTTTGAGAAAATGCGGGAACAAGATATTTTGCCTGATGGGAGATATGATTTTTTGACCAATTTTCCATGGCAATACAATATCATTTACCATGAAGCGGGCATTCCGCCGTTACATACGCCGGTTTCCTATCTGGCATCTTTGCCAGAAGATATTCAAAAAAAAATCACAGTCTATCATATAGCGCAAAAAGATTTTTTTTGGGATAGTTCGTTAAACCTTGCTAAATTTGGTATGGAGAATACTTTGTATCCTCCAATTGATCCGCCCCGTTTTCCAAAGGCATACGCGCTGTTGGATGTTTTGTCTCATATAGATATTTTTTCCCAGATGCGAATTAGTAAGGCAAAAGAATTTTTATCCATTGTAGAGGAAGAAACTTTTCAAAAAGGCGAATTCATTATCCGCAAGGGTGACCAGGGTGAAAAGTTTTATATCATTGTTTCCGGCAATATTCGGGTGGAAGGAACTTCCCATGGCTTCAAAAAGAATTTTAGTACTTATGAATATTTTGGTGAAGCATCGCTGGTCACCGGAGATTTGCGTTCTGCGGATGTGGTAGCCGAGAATGAGGTGCATGCACTGACGATAAAAAAAGACCGGTTTCTCAATTTTATTCAAGGTACGGAATTGGAACAGGGGTTAACACGTTTGGCCAGTATCCGCGAGTCAAATTCCTGGGAGGTTTTGTCTCAGTCAAAAGTTTTTGCGTCCATGACAACTACACAAAAAACTCAATTGGAAAGCATTTTGCACCGTAAAGAAGCAGCAGCCGGCACAAAACTTGTGGTACAGTTCAAACCAGTGGACTCTGCTTATATTGTGAT
>CAZCVM010000116.1:0-6925 GCA_964501965.1 uncultured Leptospiraceae bacterium
CAAATCAAAAAAGTCAATGAAGAAATACACAAAATGAATCTGGAAACAATTGCCAAACGCAATGAATTGGTGGAGGAAGTCCGTGAAGAGGCGCAAAAAGCAATCCAGAGTATGGAAAATTTTGAATCGCAATTTGAAGAGGCAGAGCAAAAGTACAATGAACGTATTTCGCATACGATGAATTCTTTGAATGAAGAGCTTGAAAATTTTCGTAGCGCGTTTCGAGCTTCACAGGAAGATTTTGAAACGAATTCTAAAAAGAAATTGGCGGAGGTTTATCAAAAATTTGGAGATTTTGAAAAAAATCTGGAAACTTCGCAAAAAACATTGGTCAACGAAACAGTGGCGAAAATACAAAAAGAGCACAAACAGTATTTGGAAAAAAATGAAGAACAAGCCGAAGAAATCGTGACTCGATACGGGCAATTGGAAAAACATGTGGATATGGTGAGTGGCAAAATGGATGATGATTTTGCAAATTATCATTCTTTGCTGCAGGAAGAAATACAAAAGGTAGAAAAACAAAGCAAAGAAATCACAAAAAATTTCAATGAACAAGCTAAAAGCATCGTCGATGGTATTCATAGCAAAGGATCAGTGATAGAAGAAAACTTGGACAAAGTATGGGACGAGATAAAAAATTATGAAAAACAAAATTCATTGTTTGACCGAGCAGATGAATTGCGCCAGGAATTGCATCAAGATATCAACTTTTTTAATGAGAAAATAGCATTGGTCAAGAATGAAAACAATGAGCTGGAAAAAGCTTTGCGCAATATTCAGGATCTGAAAACTATGCGCCGCGATATTGAAGGCGAGTTGCATATACTGCAAAAGAAAAAGGATCAAATGGACAATTTTGAAGAAGATATCAAACATGCGATTCATCTTAGCAGTCAGGTTTCCGACAAAATGGACGATTTGATGAACATGGACAACCGTTTGGATGTGGTTTCCGATGAGATGTCCCAGATCGAACAAATATTTGCAGATTACAAAAAAGAATCCAAAGAGCTTGTCGCGCAGAAAAATGAGATCAAGCGGTCTTTGGAAATGGTTAGTCATACAGATAGTAATGTCAAAAAATTGTTTGCCCGTCTGGATGAATTGACCAATATAACGGAGAAAATGGAAAATCGATCCACAAATCTTCAGTCTTATTTAGAAGAAGTGAACAACAAATCTCTGGTACTGACCAGCAGGGAAGAAGAGATTAAGGATGTGCAAAGAAAATTTGATCAGATTGAAAGTCTGATGGAGGATATTGAAGGTCGCTACAATCAAGTATTTGGCATGAACAAGCGTCTGGAAAAAATGCGTCAATGGATGATGGAAGCAGAACAAAGACTGGAAACGCTCAATCAGAAAGCTGCGGAAAAAATACATTCTTTTGCCCAGTTTATGTCTGCGGTCGAAAACACTTCCAGCGATATTTCCAAATCAATCAATTCCGATATGTATGACGCTTCACCGCGCATGAGCACAAACGGTTCGAATGGTTCAAACGGAAAAGACGAAGATAAAAAGCAGCGCACGGTGATGAAGTTGCATGAAATGGGCTGGCCCACAAATGAAATATCGGACAAATTGGCGATACAGGAATCAGAAGTAAATTTTATTGTCAATTCACTGACTTAAGACAAAATCAACAAAGCCGCGATATTATGGTACACTATGTTACAAAAATCGCGGCTTTTCTATTTAGTTTCTGCCATTATTTGAAATGCTTGTTGTCTAGTCAGATGTTGCAGCTCTTTGGCCTGGTCAAAATGCCGGCCGCAAAACCAGTCACAATATGGCGGATGCCCCACAAATCCCTGGTCTTTTGCTTTGCGGTCCCAGGCAATATCTTCCTTTACTTTTTGGAAATAGACTAAGCCGCCCTCCTTAGCTGTTAGCCGTTTTCCGCAAAGAGTGCAAATGGGCGGTTTCATTTTTTTTTATTCATCCTGGATTATTGCTGGTATCCTTGGCTGCTATTTTGGCCCATGAATCTCGTAAACCCACTGTACGGTTGTAAACCGGATTTTGGGGAGAGAAGTCCTTGTCCTGAACAAAATATCCGGTGCGCAAAAATTGGTATGGCTGGCCAGGATTTGACTCTGCTAGCATGGGTTCTACTTTGCAATTGTCAATGATTTCCAAAGAATCTGGATTGATACAGTCCAAAAAACTTTGGTCAGCCGGCAAGTTTTCAGGATTTTCCAATGTGAATAAAGAATTGTACAAGCGAACTTGAGCATTTTGCGCATGTGGCACGGATACCCAGTGAATAGTTCCCTTTACTTTGCGTCCATCTTCAGACCAGCCTCCTTTGGTTTGCGGATCATAGTCACAATGGATTGCGACAATGTTTCCATTTTCATCTTTGTCCAATGAGGTGCAAGTCACATAGTAGGCATGTACTAGGCGCACTTCTTTGCCTGGACTCAAACGCCGGTATTTTTTGGGAGGTACTTCTTTGAAGTCTTCTGTTTCGATAAATATTTCTTTTGTAAAAGGAATCTGTCTTTTCCCTTGATCCGGGTTTTCTGGATTGTTGTCCGCATCCAGCCATTCTACATGGTCTTCTGGAAAATTGTCTATGATCACTTTTATGGGATGAAGCACAGCCATAGCCCGCAAAGCTTTTTGATTGAGATCTTCTCTGATAGCGTATTCCAGCATAGCAATGTCTACGATATTGTCAGCTTTGGCCACACCAATCATATCGCAAAATTTTTTTATACTGGCCGGTGTGCAGCCGCGCCGCCTTAGTCCTGCCAGAGTCGGCATACGTGGATCATCCCAGCCATTCACATATTTTTCATTGACTAGTTGTAGTAGTTTTCGTTTGCTCAATACTGTAAAGCTAAGATTCAGTCTGGCAAATTCTATTTGCCGAGGATGCGTTGGCACGTCCAGTTGATCCAGAAACCAGTCATACAAAGGTCTGTGATCTTCAAATTCTAAAGTACATAGTGAGTACGTGATACCTTCCAATGCGTCGCTTATGCAATGTGTATAATCGTACATTGGATAAATAAACCAGTCATCACCGGTTCTGTGATGATGTGTTTTCAATATTCGGTAAATAACAGGGTCTCGCAAATTGATATTGGGGGAGGCCATATCTATTTTCGCTCGCAGTACATGTTCACCGTCGGCAAATTCTCCTTGGCGCATACGAGCAAATAAATCCAGGTTTTCTTCTATTGTACGATCGCGGTAGGGACTATTTTTGCCAGGCTGTTTGAGTGTTCCTCGGAAATCACGGATTTGCTCATTGGACAAAGAGCAGACATACGCTTTACCTTGCCGGATTAAATCCATTGCAAAATCATACAATTGATCAAAATAATCGGATGCGAAAAAAAGACGTTCGCCCCAATCATAGCCGAGCCAACGGACATCATCCAAAATCGCGTCCACATATTTTTTGTCTTCTTTGACCGGATTGGTATCATCAAATCTCATATTACAAAGGCCCTGGAATTCATCTGCCAGGCCAAAATTGAGGCACATTGATTTGGCGTGACCGATATGCAAAAATCCATTGGGTTCCGGCGGAAATCTGGTATGAACCTTGGTACTTTTTTCGTCTGCAATATCTTGAACGATGATTGATTTAATAAAATTGTTTGCTGTGCTTTTTTCTGCCATGATGATTTATTTCTTTCTTTTGAAATCCATTGTTGATTGTATTTTTTTTTGCTTAGCTCCAAGGTCAACCAAAAAGCACAATCCAGATAAAAAGCACTAAAAAGTTTTTAAATCAAGCCCAGTCAAAGGCTACAAGGTTTCGCTCTGTTTGGCTAAAGATCATACCCACTTCAAAGACGGTTTTTTCGTCACTGTTTTTGTATTTTTCAGCATAACCCCTTTGTTGAATTTGTTGTAACGCAGAATTTGTTTTTCTTTCACCTGGCTTATCTGAGGATCGGTCTACCAATGTTGAGGCCTGAGAAATAACCTTAATCTCCATAACATATATATATTCATTGATCATAACCGTCATGTCCGCCTGGCCCTTGTTTGTAATATCTTCTGGGATTATATCACAATTTATGGCGGAAAAAAAGGCATATAGTACAGAAGCATACCATCCTTCAAATTCTAACAGATCATTGTTGGTAAAGTTGCGGTAAGGAATACCGGCAAAGAGGCGAAAGATAGCATCTTTCAAACCAGCCAGGCTGCCCGTTGTCAAGGCATTATAGCTATTTTCCGCATAATATATTTTGTCTTGGGTTATTTTACTGTAAGCGGAAATGAGATATTGATTGAAGGCTATCTTCACTTCAAGGTTTGGGAAAGAAAGTTTGTAAATAAATGAATTCATTTTTTCTTTGATTTCTGTTATAGTTAAATATCCACTTTGAAACAGTAATGTAACAGGTTCAATGGAATCTATTTCAAAGGATCCAAGCATTTCTTCGCTGATTTCGATATTGTTTAAATCAGGAAGAAAATATTTATTTTTCTGAAAAAGTTTCACCAGAAATGAGGGCGTGCCGGTTTCAAACCAGTAATGCTTGAACTGCTTTCCTTTGCTGATAAAGAGTAGAATATCAAAGGGGTTATAAACAGGTTCTCCAAGAAAGTTGTAGCCATTATACCATGTTCTAAGTTTTTGCCAGTTAACATCCTTCAAATGCTCTTGAAAGGATGTTTCAAGGTCAGTATGTGTATAACCGCAAATAGTAGCGTATGTTCTGTCCAGTGTGATATCTTCAAGATTGTTGATGCCACTAAAAATATTTACCTTTGAGAATTTGCTGACTCCGGTAAGAAGAACAAACTGTATGTTCGCATCCTGTTCCTTGATGACTGAGTAAAAGGCTTTGAGGCCGTCTCTGATTTTTATGGCCATACTATGATCTTCGATATTGTCCAAAAGGGGCTTGTCATATTCATCAATAAGCAGAACAATGGGCCTAGAATATTTTTCAAGGCATTGGTCAATAAGACTGTTAAGCATCCCAGCCAAATCAGAATCCGTTTTCAATGAACATTTAAGCCGATTAGCATTACGAGAGAGAATATCTGTGATTCGAATTTTTAGAGATTCAGAATCTTTTACTAATCCACTGGCAAAATCAATCTTAACAACTGGATAAGATTTTTCCCAATTCCATTTATCATAGATATATAGGCCCTTAAAAAGTTCTTTATTGCCTTCAAATATCTCTTTTAGGGTATCTACAAAGAGAGATTTTCCAAACCGTCTTGGCCTGGACAGAAAGAATCTTCCCCTGGTTTTTATCATGTTATATGCATGGTCTGTTTTATCAATGTAGACCATATTGTCGTCCAAGATGCTTTTTAAGGTGCTTATGCCTATGGGCAGATTTTTCATAATATATTCCTTAATATAGGCATATATAGAAAATTTTAAGGCTAGTGGTCAATCAAAAAAAAAGCGGCTTAAATACCAAAAACATCTTTACATATCGAGGTTGGCAATTTTGGTTTGACCGTACAGGAAAGGGGAACAGACTTTGGAAAATCATGCAGTGCATCATACAATTTTGCGCTAATTGGTCCAGCTCAATCTGAAAATAAAGAAGTATTCTAATGATTGGTAAATACAATGAGTCCGCAACTTTGGGGAAAAGGTTGAGGCCGCGTGATCCCGAATATTATAATACTTAATTATTTTTCCGTCAAAAAATAAAGTTGTTGTCTTTGCAATAACATTGCGCAAAATGAAATAAATAAGGCTATAGAATGAAAAAAGTGTTTTCTAGGACGCTCAAAAATTTAGAAATAATTTAGGAGACAAATATGAAAACAAAAAGGGAGCGCCCTAGATTATGATTAGGAAAATCATACTATAAATATATAATAATAATCGTATATAGGCGACAAAATTTTACTTTTTTTTAAGAAAATAATGAATTAATGGAATTCTTAACTAGGATGAGGGATGATCACATGGAAGACGCACAAGAACGCAGAAGTCATTTAAGGTTTACTTCACCGGAAGACGCAATTGCTTTATTATCTTTGGATCAAAAAGATTTTGCGAAGATAGAAGAGGGTGGCAATTTCCAATTTGAGCAATACTTTTCCGCTCTTATTTACGACCAGTCATATAGTGGTTGCTGTCTGGTATTGGTTCGGGATGGGCACAAATGCAAATTTACGCAAAAAATGCACTTAGCTGTCAAAGTTGGCCGGCTCAATCCGATGCAGGCTGAAGTCAAATGGATAGATATCATTGATGAAAGATTGGTCAAAATTGGCATAGAGTATTTGGATACCAAAGTTTATTGATTCTTTTTCTTGGAAATGCTATCAGTTACAAAGTACTAATTGCAAAGTATGAAAAAAATACAAGAAGAATACTAGAGCAAATGCTTTTCAAACAAAACAATGAGCATATCCTCTTTTGATTTGTTTTTCATTATTTTGAATAGAATCCATTGGACATTTTTTGCGATAGCTCCCGGTATTGTTTTTGAGACTCGATAAGTTCTTGTTTTATAGACTCAATATTTGTCACGTCTTCAGAAATACTGACGATGCCAATTATTTTTTCCTTTTCATCAAAAATGGGCGAATAGTGTATCATTGCTGTAAATTCAGAATTGTCTTTGCGACGCATTAATACTTGGCCTCGCCAATTATTGCCAGCCAATAGCTTATCCATAATGGCTGTTGATCCTTGTTGGTTATTTTGGGATAGCATTATTTCTTGCGCATTGTCGCCCAGGACTTCATGATCTTCGTATTGATAAACGGATGCGGCGTATTTATTCCAATAAATAATATTGCCCAGGGTATCTGTGGCAATGATTGCTTGGTCCACACAGGCAAGTAAATGCGCTTGAAAGTTTATTTTTTCCTGGGCTTTTTTTATGTCATTGATGTCAATGAAGGTACATACTACGCCGCTGGAAATTTGGTCAGAAATTTGGTATGGATGTATGCGAACCGAGTA
>CAZCVM010000117.1:0-6854 GCA_964501965.1 uncultured Leptospiraceae bacterium
TTTGAATAAAGAGTAGATAAATTTTTGCATGAGCGAAACGCGGTAATTATTTATAACAATAAATATTCATAATTAAGTTTAGAAAAATTTTAGGAAATAAAAAATGCAAGGTAAAACAGTTCTTATCACCGGAGCCACAAATGGTATTGGCAAAATAGCAGCTCTGGAATTGGCAAAAATGGGCGCGAACATTGTTATTGTTGGCCGCAATGAAGAAAAATGTCAGCAAACGATTCGTGATTTGAAGCAAAGTGCTCCGGATGTAGCGGCCCAAAGTATTGTCGCGGATTTGTCCGTAAAAAGCGAAGTCAAAAAATGCGCAGATATTTTTTTGAAAGAAAATGACAGGATCGATGTTTTGATCAATAATGTGGGCGCGGTTTTTCTGGATAAAAAAATCAGCGCGGACGGCTATGAGATGACTTTTGCTCTCAATCATCTTAGTTATTTTTATCTGACTCATCTTTTGTGGCCGCTTCTGCGCAAAAGCGCGGACCAAACAGGCGATGTCAGGGTGATCAATGTATCATCATCTGCTCATCAGGTTGCTAATAAAGGTATTCATTTTCAGGATATTCATCTAGCAAATACAAAATTTTCCGGCTGGTACCGCTATGGCAAATTTGTATTTTACTTATAGTTTGCATGATAAAAAAGAGCATCCAGGTATTTTTGTCAATGCTTTGCATCCGGGTTTCGTGGATACCGGTTTTGGGGACAACAATACTGGCTGGTTTGGATCTGTTTTTGGAATGGTAAAGGGACTTTTCGCGCGCAATGATTTGAAAGGTGCGCTAACATCCATTTATTTGGCAAGCGACGCGGATATCAAGGGTGTATCCGGCAAATATTTTATTGATAAAAAAATAAAAAAAACCAACGCGGTTTCCATGCGCGACACAGACCGCGAACGTTTATGGCAAATGAGTTTAGAAATGTGCGGCATAGAAAAGTTTTTTTGATTTATTTGTGATGGCTGATTTTTACTAAAAAGGGAATGCAGGTTATGGACAACAATGCGTCGGGTTTCCGTGAACGAGTCGCGGAAATCCAAGAAAAAAGAAATGAATTGAGTGAGCAGTTGAGTACAGCGGATATGGATACCATTATTCAGATGATTGAAAAAATTGATGAGCAGTTGCAAACTCTTTACAATGATTTGGAAGATGCTGTGGTTATTGAAGGAAAAAAAGTCACCATTATGGGAGCCAGAAAAGTCATTGTCCGCAAAACATGAAGGTATACAATAGCTTATTTGCTTGAATCGCAATTGCTTCTATCGCAATGTATGTACAATGTGTGTCAAAATTTAATCTCTCCGCCAATTAACGGGATAAATGGTATACGGCCATCCGGCTTTTCCAAAGCCGGATTGGTCGCGCTGTAGGGCCGGCTATAATCCCAGTTTTCTTCTTTGACCGGGTTGGTAAGAAGAATCAATTCTATATAAAAGCTCGCGTATCCCCAGGAATAGTTGGCTTTGTAAGCATAACGGAAATCAAAGCGATGCGAGGCATCATAACGTTTCGTATTGCGCTCGCCGTATATAGGCGCGTATCTTTGTCTAGTTTGACCATTGGAAACATAGTCAGTTGGATCCGCGTTCGCGACAATAGGCGTGTAAGGCCTGCTTGTGGCCATTTCATAGCGCATAGAAAAACTATGGTTGCCCCATGCGTATCCGCCGGTAAATTTTATGGAATGTTTGATCTCATAGTCATTGTCAAACCATTCATTGTCCGCAGCATTGTATTCATCGGTTTCTTTTTGCAATTCTGCGGGAGTTTTTGGTGTGCCGTCATCTTTGAGCGGGTTGATTTTTGCATTGTTGATTAATTGTGTGCTTGTAAAGTTGAGTTGGCTGATGCCGAGGCGGAAGCGCGCATCTGTGTAGGTATAGCTAAGCCAGCCATAAAAGCCGTCAGCATTGTCCCTTTTGTCGCGGCGCAGCATGATTTCAAAGCCTTTGTTTTCGCCCTGGCCGGAGTTGCGCGTGACCATGATTTCACCGTATTTGTCAAAGCGGGAAAAATCGCGTTGGTCAACAACAATCATGTCTTCCAGGTTGTTGTAAAAGACTTCCGCTTTGATCAAGTTGAGTCCCCATTTTTGTTCGACGCTGATGACGCGGTGAATAGCTTTTTCAGGCTTCGCGTAATAGGCGGCAGTGATTTCTGGTGCCTGTTGCATCCAAAAAATGGAAGACTGAACATAAGAAAAATATATGCCGCCGGCTACGGCAATGGTTGTATCCGAAGGAAATGTGTAAGCAATGAGTCCGCGCGGGCTGACAATGGGGTCCATGTTTTGCTTGTCATTAATGATACGGCCATTGTCGCGGGTGCTATTGCCGGTGATGCGCAGCCAGTCCATTCGCACGCCTGGTGTAAATGTCCATCCTTGATAAGTAAATTTATTTTCTATGAAAGCGCCAATGCCGAGATTGAGTAGATCGGTTTTTGCTTTGTATAGTTCAAAATTGCCTTCCGCGAAAATATCCATATTTTCCGGGCTGCCATTGGGGACTATGCTGTTGATTTCAGAATCAAAATTGAAAAAAATCATTTCTGTGCCGCCGCGCAAATCAGCGAATTTGGGTAACCATTGCCAATGTGCTTTGTTTTTGAATCCATAAATAAATTGATTGCTCTGATTGTTTATCCCGCCCTGGATGCTTTCCGGTAGATATTGATTGTCAAAAATTGTTGTGTATGTATTGTATGAGCCAAATGCCAATTGTTCAAATGAAAACTTTTTGCTAGGCTGATAAGTATAGTACAAACCCATATTGTCAAAACCATTTTTGACGCGGAAACGCCAGAAAAAATTGAACGGGTCTACGTCTTGCGGAGCGTCATCTAGGTTTTCTGAATCCATTACAAATTTCCATTCATCCTTGGCCCCCATAAACAAGGCCCGAACAGAATGATGACCCTGCTGATCCAAATATTTTTTGATTTTAAATTGATAGTCAAAATAGTCCGGCAATTGATCCACCTCATTTCCCATTGCTTTGGTGATGGCTGGAACGAGTAGGCTCAAGTATCCGGCCCGGCCAGCAACCATGACATAGCTGCCTTGTTTATCAATGGGGGTATGGAGCTCAAAATTGGCACTGATAATATTGATGCTGGCAAAACCACCTGCTTCTTTGACGTCATCTTTGGTGTTGAAACTAAATACCGCGCTATAGGTATTGCCAAATTGTGCGGGAAAAGCGGAAGCGTAAAGATCAATCTCTTCTATTAAATCCAATGAAACCACTGCGTGAATGCCGCCAAAATGCTGCGGATATAGCATGGGCATACCGTCAATTTCAAACCAATTGGAAATGCCGTAAGTACCGGTCATGGCGCGGACAACTATGGATCCAAAAACGCCAAAAGACCGATTGATCCCCGGCAATGTGGTCAAAGCGTTGAGAGGGTCTCCCAAAGTGGCTGGAGTTTCTTTGAGTTGTTTGATAGTCATGGTATGTCTGGATACTTTTTGGATGTCGCGGTCCGTGCGTATCACCAGGGTCTGTCCCTGGACCCGGGCCGGGGACAGATACAAATCAAGTTTTTGGCTTGCCGTGATACGGATTTTTTTTTGCAAAGCTTTCCAGCCGGAAGATGTAACGCGGATCGTGTACTCTCCCGTAGCAGGTAAAGAGATTTTGTACAGCCCTTGCTTATCAGAATAGGCTTTTTTCCGCGCTTCCAATACCACAATGGTAGCAAAATCCACTGGCTTTTTGTCTACCTCATTGAGTATCCGGCCTTCAATGACTATTTCCTCGGCAGAAAGTTTTGCTGCCCCAATAAAAAATAAAATGACTAAAAATCCTGTTCGGTATAAAATATGAAAATTCATAGCTGGATAACCTACCTGAAAGTAATGATTTTTAACTCAATATATGATATAAACAATAAAAAAAAATGTTTTATTCTTGTCTACAGTTTGTCATTTATTCTCGCATTTTTGCAAAAACAATTGGCTAAAACAATAGAGAAACATACAGTCGAAGCATTATGCTAAATAGAGCATTCCTAGAAAGTAGCCCTCAAAGCAAATTTATTTGTTCAATCTAAATTGCAGCGGCAGTTCCATTTTTATGGGTACTTTTTTCCCTTCCACAATAGATGGCGTAAACCTGGCTCCCCGTAAAATTCGTATCGCCAATCGAGCAAAGTCTCTGGATATTTTGCTATGCAAATCAGGCGGTAAGTCTTTGCTCAACCGTGTGCCAATGATATGCACTTGCCGGACATAGCCCTGCCGGTCAATAAGCAAGGATACAAAAACAGTGGCTTCAATATTGCGCTGTTTAGCACTTTGCGGATGATCTTTCCTTAGCCTGCCAATGAGTTTTGGCGGTGCGATATTGGGATAAAAGGATAAGTCCACAGGTTTTTCTGAATCTGCTGTACCCTTACTCCGGTCGACTTGTTTTTTTTCGCTGATTTCGCCTTTTTCCGTGGAAATGGTTTTTTTTACGACCCGCTGCGGCAATTGAAATTGATCAATGTCCACAAATTTTAGTTTTTCCGGCGGCGTGTAGTCATCTACCATTTCAACGGAAGAGGAATAAAACAATATGAGAAACATGGCAGTTGCCGCGATTAGGAAGGAAAAGATGTACGGATGTCTGCTTTGCCATTCTATTAATCCTGGCCAGGAGAGAAAATTGTGTGTTTGTGCTGTATTTATCATGTGTTTTTAGTTATTTAAACATAGTTATTTAAACATAGTTATTTAAACATAGTTATTTAAAACCATAAATTTTAATTTTTTAAAATAAAGGATATCCGAAAAAATCAAGCAATTTAAACAATTTTTCCATACTGGAAAACCAAAAAGATGAAATTCCATTCTCATTCCCCTGCAAGCCGATAATCATAAAAAAATGCGCCAATCGTCCGCTTATTGAGCTTGACATCAACAAACCATGCCAGGAATTTGCCCTTTTATACACTTTTTGGAGAACTTTTGTCCAACCAATTACTTCTAATCCCTGAAGCTATTAGAGCAAATAAAGGGGTAAATCCTCGAGAAATGAGAATAGCGCATGAGACATATCGCAATTGCATTTATAGCTATGTTTTTTCTTTCCTTAAATATGGTTCAACCTTCAACGGTCAAAGCGGATTACAAATACAAACCAGCCTTGGGTTTTTGGTTTGGACCGACCCAGCCGTTGTTTTCTACCAATGAAGCTATAGACGGTTTTTTGGGCGGCGGCATATTTCACCGCGCGTATTTACCATTGAATCGTTTCTTTTATAATGTGGATCTATCTTATATGCATTTCAATTCTGATATAGAAAAACGTATGGATATTTTTCCAGCCACATTGTCTTTCGGGTATGAATTGCCCGTCAATCTGCCCGTCAAAATTGTGGCCAAAGCCGGCGGCGGAATGTCCTACATAAAGATAAAGCCGGAAAACAAATCCGGCTGGGATCCCAATTTACTTTTGGGCGGGGAATTCTTTTTTCCGGCGGGCAAAGTCGTGCGTATTGGTTTGCGTGTGGATTTTTTGTGGCATATAGAAAGGCATATTACTTCCGGTGAGCGGCAAGTCTACCAAAATGGGTCTTACATTACCCAGAGCGGGGCTGTCAGGGATGGCTATACTCTCAACATGGGATTAATGGTATATTTCAATTTTGTAAAATAATTAAGGCAGACAATTAAAGGTTTGGATGATGAATAGATTTTTGGTTTTCTTTTTGGGTTCCATCAGAAAAAATATTAGGAAAAATATTAGGAAAAAATATTTTTTCTTAATATATATAATGTTTTTTGTTTCAGCGATGAGTCATTGTAATACAGAGCCATTATTTGACCAGCTATATGAAGACCGTGTTCTATTGTTTATGCGGGGTACATATTCTTCCAATGATCCAAAGGATTTTACGGCGTTTCCAGCGCAATACAGCAATGCCAACGCAAAAGATGATTCAGTGATATTGACCAACCCGGAATTGGCTTTGGATGATTTGCAATCTTTGAAAATGGATATTGCCCAGGCCGGAGTGATTCGGACAGATAAATCCGATTTTGATATCAACGACGAGGAAGATCTTAAATTGATATCCAATCAGCGGCAGATATATTTCTTTAAGTTTGAGGACAATCCTACTTTTAGCGCGAGCGAACTGTACAATAATTTTGACCTGGATGATCCAAATCTTTCGTCAACAGATATTGCCAACAAAATTGCTTTGCGTGTCAGGCAAAATGCCGAGTTTTTCAATGATTCCGGATTTGGCGTGCACTACACTGGAGACGATATTCCTTCCGGTGATTACAACAAGTTTAGGATTTTTATCCGCCGTATTGTCACCGGCCAGGCGAAATCATTTTTGAAAAAAGATGATGATTTATTTGATCAGCCGGTCACAGCCACGGCCACATTTGATAATGAAACTGTCAATGGTCTGGAAATATCTCAGTTTTACCGTTTTGAAGAAACAGAGATTTATTCACCGACAAAGAATTATTTGTTTCCGTATACCCGTTCCACAACAATTTCTGTGCCATCTGACGATCCATTTCATATTGAAATTCGGTTGCCGGCCAAGAATATGATGAAATATTACGAAATAACCGAATACAATGATTTGGTGCATGATCGCTTTTGGGGTTTTTCTGATTATTTGACGGATTTTACCAGCTCAAAACGCAGTTTGCAAGGCAATTTTCAAATGGGTTTGCGCACTTACAATCCTTTTGCCAGTGGCAAGATACAAGGAACGATCACTTCAGCCACTTGCGTGTCTGGCGGCGATTTGACTGCGGATTGTTTTGTGGCCGCAGTTCCCAATGGCGCGAATTCGCCAGTCAATTATATTCCTGATTTGGCGACC
>CAZCVM010000118.1:0-2072 GCA_964501965.1 uncultured Leptospiraceae bacterium
GATGCGATGATTGTCATTTCTATGATAATACGCACGCTGGAAGGGATATTGTGTCGAATCAAACTAACAAATAAATTGGAAAACGCAATGACAGATATTACGGCCAAAGACATAATAAAAACGGTTTCCAATTTTGAAGTGACTGCCAATGCCGAACAAACACCCAGTACTCCAATGGCAATGGGATTGTTGGTAAATATTGGTTCAAAAAGGGCTTTTTTAAAGTTGCTCATTATTATTTGCCCCCTTTCTCTGAATTTGTATTGCTTTGTGATTTAATTTTTTGTAAATACGCGGCATACCCCATATCGCCCAGCCAAAATTGGATGGTATTGTCTACACCGTAAATCGTCAATGTAGCTCCAGAAATCCCGTCAATTTCATGCTTGGCCTGTGGTTTGCTTTGATCCACTTTTCCCTTAATGACCTTGAGTTTTTGCTTACCTTGATCATTAAATACCTTTTTGCCAATCCACAATTTTTTCCAACTAGGATTGTCAATTTCTCCTCCCAATCCAGGAGTTTCGCCGTGCTCATAAAAAGTCACAGCCTCTACTGTGTTTATGTCACTCGATAGGGCTAAAAAACCATACATTGTGGACCACAAACCTTTGCCATGCATGGGCAATATCAATTTTTGGAGTTTGCCTTCCTGAACAATAGTGTATACGGTCGCGTATTTTGCGATACGGCCAATACCTGCAACATCTTGCTTTGTTGTCAAAGAAATGTTCATGTCCGGATCTTTTGCTGCCTGCTTGGCGTCAAATTTACTTGGATCCACGCCAGACGCTTTTTCTCCAGTTTTCAAATCAATGACTGAAGTAGTGACTTTTGAATTGAAAGTTTCTTCTATATTTATACCTTTTTTGTATAAACCCGCAGCAATGAGGACATTCTTTTTCTTGTCCAAAATCTTATTTTTTTCTTGTATTGGTTTTAGTTTAACGGCTGCCGTGGATACGAGAATCGAAGCCACTAGCGAGACCGCAACAGTGATACCAATGGTTTTACCTGTAGAATCAGCTGCCATTTCTTTTTATCCTCCTTTGAATGTTGCCCCGGACAACAAAATAATCTATCATTGGTGCAAATACATTCGCAAACAAAATTGCTAACATTACGCCTTCGGGAAAAGCTGGATTGACCACCCGCACCAAAATAATCATTATCCCGATCAAAGCACCATAATAGTATTTACCTTTTTCTGTCATAGCGGCAGAAACTGGATCCGTTGCCATAAACACTGCACCGAAAGCAAAACCTCCTAGTACGAGATGCCATTCAGGGGCAATAGAAAACATGGGGTTGGTAGTACTGCCAATAGAATTGAAAAGCATAGTGAGTAAACCAGCGGATACAACGATACTTAGCATAATGCGCCAAGAACCGATGCCGGTTACAATCAATATCACAGCTCCGATCAATATGGCAAAAACCGATGTTTCACCCATAGATCCGCCCATGCTACCCCAAAATGCGTCGCTCCAGGACATTGCTTTTAGTAAAGCTTCTTGTCCACCCTGGGCTGCTATGCTCAATGGTGTGGCACTGGAAAAACCGTCTGCCGCAACCCATACGGTATCGCCGGAGATTTGCGCAGGATAAGCAAAAAATAAAAATGCCCGTGCAGTTAATGCCGGGTTCAGTAAATTCATTCCCGTGCCGCCGAAAACTTCTTTGCCGAATACGACTCCAAAACTGATGCCCAGGGCAACTTGCCAGAGCGGTATCGTTGCCGGCAATATAAGCGGAAACAGCAAACTTGTCACGAAAAAACCTTCATTTATTTCATGCTTACGCACAACAGCAAACACTACTTCCCAAATACCGCCAGCCATTAAGGTGACTAGATAAATGGGAAAAAAGTACAAAGCACCATGCATCATGTTGGAAAGCAGGCTTGTAGGATCAAATCCAATGCCCATACCTGCCAACAACGCACCGCGCCATCCTTCGGCACTTTTACCCATATTTGCTAAAGCAGCATTGGCTTGAAATCCGGTATTGTACATTGCCATGATAACAGCAGGAATTAAAGCAATTACCACAATGGTCATTATACGCTTTAA
>CAZCVM010000118.1:2082-6803 GCA_964501965.1 uncultured Leptospiraceae bacterium
GACGCAGTTTTCGTGACATCACCTGGCGTGTACAGAAATGTATCGGCCATCTCATACATAGCATAATACTTTTCCATTTTGCCACCTTTTTCAAAATGGTGGGCTTGTTTGTCCAAAAAGTTTCTTAGAAATTTCATCTATCCTTCCTTTTCAATCCTTGTTAGCATATTTCTGATGATAGGACCGAAGTCTTCTTTCCCAGGACTAACGAATGTACATAATGCCATATCTTCTTCGTCCAATTCTAAAACTCCCAATTGCTCTGAGCCTTCCAAATCATTGGCCAATAATGACCTCAATAAAAAAGTTGGCAAAATATCCAGCGGCATTACTTTTTCGTAAGATCCAATGGGAACAATCGCTCGGTGACCACCGTATTTGGCAGTGGTAAATTTGAATTTCTTGCCAGGGAATAATCTGGAAAAAACAACATTTTTGACAGAAAACCTGTGCAAAGCAGGGGCAATCCAACCAAACAAAAATCGTTCTCTG
Organism: uncultured Leptospiraceae bacterium; assembly: GCA_964501965.1. Classification (GTDB taxonomy): domain Bacteria; phylum Spirochaetota; class DYNZ01; order DYNZ01; family DYNZ01; genus CAZCVM01. The sequence goes on from CAZCVM010000118.1 coordinate 2,575, forward strand.
CCTTCTGGCAAAGCACTGACTTGATTGTGGTAACGTCCCAAATAGCCAAATACTCCGGTTCCTAAACGACCGGATAGTACAGACCCAGACACAGTCCTGACTTCGTCAGAGCTATTCAATTCACCATTGGTCAAATCTGACAAGCTTGCTCCAGCTCTGGTGCGCAAATATCTAGGATTTTTAACACTGGGACCTGCTAGAGATACGATGCGTTCTGTGAGTATTTTGCCTGTGGCAAATAAATGTCCGATAGCAATTAAGTCCTGAATTCCCAGATACCAGACAAATTTATTGGGCCCAACCGGATCAATAAAATGGATATGCGTGCCGGCATTGCCAGCAGGGTGGGGCCCTGAAAATTCATATACTTCTGCCAGGTTTGAAACTTCCGGCGCAATAGTTGTTTGCGTATCTTTGACAAAGTGGACTTTTCCTGCCGTAAGTTTGGAAATCGCTTTAAGTCCAGCAACAAGCCATTGTTCTTTTCCAGCTACCAATGAAGCTATCTGCGGTGCTAGAGGATTGGTGTCCATGGCTGTCACAAAAATAGAGTGGGGCGATTCATCAGGATCCGCTATGGTTCCGAACGGACGTCTGCGCAATGCAACCCATTCGCCGGATTGCAACAATTGTTCTTTGACTTTATCTTCCGTCAAAGATTCTATTTTCTTGTCATCATAACTGGCAAATTTTTCTTCACCTTTATCATCCAGTTCGATAACAACAGACTGAAAAGCACGTTTTTCACCCCGATTTATTTCTACAACTTTTCCGGAACCAGGAGATGTAAATAATACTTTCGGAATTTTGCGATGCTTAAACAATGGTTGGCCCAACTTAACATGATCTCCTTCTTTGACTAAAAAAGAAGGTTTCATGCCAGCATAATCGTCACCAACAATTGCAACTTTGGAAATTTTGGGGCCTTGTTCCACCGTATTTACAGGTTCTCCCTGTATGGGTAGATCGAGCCCTTTTTTTAACTTAAAAAATTTTTTCATTGTATTGGTACTGCTCATCTTTATATTTCTTCCCCATGGTATTAAGCTTAGAACCAAAAAAAATTTTGGACGTACATATTCAAGTATTTTTTGACATTTTTTTTTCAAAAAAACAATAGACTAAAAAAAAGGAAATCACAGATTATGTCACATAATGAACTTTCTCAAATTGAAAAACAAAGATATTTCAGGAATACGCAGCTCCCGGAATTTGGCAATTCAGGGCAATTGCTTCTTAAAAAAAGCAAAATATTAATTGTAGGACAGGGTGGCCTGGGTTCTCCGGTGGCCTATTATTTAGCTGCTGCTGGTATAGGATCATTGACCTTAATGGATTTTGACGCAGTGGATGTAAGCAATTTGCAACGACAAATCTTGCATTTTGACCGCAATATAGGCATGAACAAAGCCAAATCAGCACAAGAAAAATTGAGCCAACAAAATCCTTACATTAATATAAATATTATTCCTGAAAAATTGGATGAAAGCAATGGCCCGGCCATTGTACAGCAATTTGATTTTGTTATTGACGCTGTGGACAATTTTCCAGCCAAATTTCTCATCAATGATTTATGTGTCCGGCATAGCATTGCGTTTTGCCATGCAGGTGTTCAGGAGTTTTCCGGCCAATGTCTGACATATAAACCAGGAACAACCTGTCTGCGTTGCATTTTTGGTCAGGAAATTGAAAAAGAATTGGCTGATCATCAGCGCATTCCCAGCAGTCAGCTCGGCATACTTGGGAGCATTGCCGGACTACTGGGGAGCATCCAGGCTACCGAAGCCATCAAGCATATTCTTGGCATCGGCCAGCCATTGTACAATACCATTTTGTCCATAGACGCTTTGCAGATGAATTGGCAAAAAATACCTGTACAAATAAATCCGCAATGTATCCTGGATCATGCAGCCATTTAGCTGCATGTTAAGTTTCATCGCTACGCCATCAATATGCGACATAATATATCTTATGGGATTTTTTTCTAATCTTTTCTAATTAATCAATTCTAATTAATCAATGGAATATATAAAAATAAAGGTTTGAATATATAGACCTATTTTATGATGCATTTTTCGTATTTTAGTTGCCAATTTCCATGGAATTTATGGCATGGAAGTCTAATCGTATTATTATCAATTCATAATAACATTAACATAAACATTGTTAAAAAAAATATTGATAAAAATCATATTAAAAGTTCAAAGATTATAGATAAAGATGATAAAGAAAGACTAAAATTTATAAAAATCATCATTTAGGGTCATAGATTCATATTATCATAGATTCATAAAAAATTAAAAAATCACATGAAAAACAATCATTCACAATCTTCCATTTTCCACACATTTTTGATACATCAAAAACAATGGCTTTTGTCATTGTTCGCAAAATCCATATTTCACCTATGGTTATTGGGCATATTAATATATCACTTTAGGGCGCATTTGCTGGAGAGAATCCAATTTGTTTACAAAGATTACGATTTTTTTTCCGCAAAGGATTACTGGTATTGGACTTTTTCATCTGATATGCAAATGATCATAGCCATTGTTTTTATTTTGGGTGTCATACATAGCATTTTATTTTTTTTAACTGTCTTCTATTATAAGGCAGAAAATTTCAAAAATAATGCTGGCTGGATTCCAAAAATTGTGGCAAGTATTCGATGGACGGGCCGAGTGTTTATTGTTCTGATTTATCTTGGCCTAATGATGGGCCTAACGATTCTTTACAATTTCTTTCAAATCTATGAGCGGATGTTTCACAAATCCATGTTGGTCCAACTGGGGACTGATTCCTGGCAAGAATTCCTACATTCTGCTCTGGCGGAAACAACAGCATTGTCCCGAGATTTCCTGGTAAACAATTTTTGGATTCTTTTGGGGGCTGGCCTGCTTTGGCTGGTTTTACCTTTCATTTATAAAAAATTTTCTTTTCATCGGCTTTTTCATAGACATTTTAAAAATAAACAATTATGGCCATTATGGTTTATTGCAATTGCCGCGATTGCTCTGACAGCTTTACCCATTATCCTGGCATGCCCGCAAAACATGGACTCTGCCGCCAAAATCGCAATTCAAAAACTTGATACGAAAAAAAAATCCAGTATCCATATTTTGCCCATATCAGACATCCAGTTCAATCCCTGGCTTGTGGCTTTTTCTCCCAAAAAAAATAATCAGAGCATATCGGAAAAAAATCCGATCCAAACCGGACCGGATTTTGATGCAAAAAAATTTCGTTTTGGGTTCAATATGGACTCTTTGGCGGATAAAAAATTGTACCCCAAATTGAACCTTATTCCACGAGGCAAAAAATACAATATTATTCTGTATTTTTTTGAATCCACACCGGAACAATATATGGGCTTATCCATTAATAAAAAGCAAGTTACACCGACTTGGGAATACATCCGGCAACATGGCTTTGTTGCAAAAAGATATTATGCCAATTTCCCTTTGTCAGTGAATGCCCAGTTTACCATTTTTTCATCCGCTTATGCCCTGCCCTCAAAACGGTGGATATCACAGGATCATCCTAATATAAAAATAAAGTCTTTACCAGAAGTATTGAAATCTCATGGATACCGCACTGGTTTGATCCATACCGGAAGTTTGGGGTATGCCTGGCAGCGCAGATACATGAAACACAGAAAACTGGATCAAATCATCGAATACAAACATCTGAAAAAAAATCCTTATGGTCGGGATGGAGTATCCGTAGATGAACGCGCTATGATAGCTCCCGCTATTCAATTTATGAAACAAGATAGGACCAAGCCATTTTTTATGACCTTTTTGCCATTCTTTCCGCATCATCCTTACAAAATCCCTGAACAAAGATTCAATATCGCAAAAGAACAACTGCAAAAAAAACCACATTGGAAAAAACGCAATTGGTACAAATATCTCAATTCATTGCATTTCGCGGACTATGTTCTGGGCATGCTTATCAATGAACTAAAAAAAAATGACCTGTTAAAAAATACTTTGGTCATTGTTTTTTCCGATCATGGCGAAGCTTTTTACCAGCACAAAGGCAATTACAATCATCCATTGTTTTTATATGAAGAAAATGTGCATGTCCCGTTTACTATATACAATCCGTACCTTTTTCCTAAGCCCTATTTTTTTTCCGGCATCACCAGTCATTTGGATATCGCGCCCACGATTTATGATATTTTACAGATTGACGGGCCCAAAACTATGGAAGGGAAATCTATGTTC
>CAZCVM010000119.1:0-3414 GCA_964501965.1 uncultured Leptospiraceae bacterium
CACGTTTATCGCGGATATACTTTTGGCAAGTCCTGGAATGGATCGCTGGATCAAAAAACACCGCGATAAGCTTGGAGAAGAATTTGTAGCTATCTCCTTAAATCCATACGACCATTATACGCGAGCAGTCAACCTTTTGGAAAATGATCCCATATTGGCCATTGAGAATGTGCCGGCTATGGATACACTGTATGACAGGATCCAACTCTATTGGCTTAACCATCGTAGAAATATGACACAGGGTTTGCGTTACGCGGAAAAACAAAAGCAAATGCAACGCGTGATTACATTATTGCGCAAAAGACCAGACTTGGATACAGTGGAAGAAAATAATATATTGGATCAGTATTACACACAAATTGAAAAGAAGAGGAAATTGCGACGCCAACTTTCCCAAGCCCATCAGAATATGGCGCAATTGGGTGATACTATACCCAAAAAGAGAGCAGCTTTGGTGCGCGTCAACAATTCACTGACAAACATAATCAAAGAAATTCAGGCGGATTATCCGCGTTTGCTTTTATTTGTTCCCCACAAAATCGATCTCAAAGGTATCATTGAAAATGTGAAAGCGGATCAAGTTGTATTGCGTTATAAAATATTTCCCAGGCAATTGTTTGTTTGGATCATAAGTGATGGGAAAATGCGCATTATGGGCAAAAGTTTTTTTAGAAATAGTTTCGTTCATGCCTTAAAAAAAGGCAATACAACAGCAATCAGCAAATATTTGTTTTCTGGAATGCAATCAAAATTGTTTCAAAAAAAATACTGGCACATCATTGCGGATGGACTGCTGACACAAATAGATTTTGCTGATATGGTTATTCCTGGCAAGAATAAAGAACCATTGTATCTGGGACAAAAAATTTTGATTACCCATGGGACATCGATTCAGGATTTCAAACAATTCTCTCATCCCAATTTAGTTTTTAGAAAATTTGTCCAGGGCATAGGGCAGGTATCAAATCCTGATACTTCCCATTATTATCAGATTCTTGGCCAGCAAAAAGATATGACAGAGCTGGGCCAAATACGGACTGATATTGTTCAATCAAATATAAGCGCAAACATAAGGTCCGCCATGGGTAAGAGCCCCAAAACTTCATTGCTGTTGATCGATTTATCGAACCTTTCATCAAAAGAAAAAAACACAGATAATAAACAAAAAACAGCTCAGTCTACTATTGCATCTTCCGGCACGCCTTTAAGCTCACCGATTATGGAATGGGAATTGTTGAGCAAATTGTGGAATGCTAGTGCTGTTATTTTTTATCAGGGTTGGAATGCAAATGATAAAAAGGAAGTTTTAGAATTATTTAGCCAGGGAAAATTCTCACAAACCGTAGCAAAAGTTTCACAAATTGGCAGAAACGATAAATCTCAAAATAAATCTGCCAAGTATTTTGGATTGATACCTCCTGATCAATCCATGTCAATGATAAACGAATTGCAAAAAAAATCTTATCAAAACAAGCAAGCTATACAGCATTACTTGGACGCAGAGGAAATACCTAAAACATTGTCTACCATTGAGAATTTTGTTTATATCATTGAAACAATTGTTCAATCCTCTGGCTCGCATGCTACACCATTGGCTGAATTGTTGAAAAAAAATACCAATTTGGATTATACAATGGATTTATTGTGGGCTCAGTTAAGGCGGATACAAGGCATACAAATGGCTGATCCAAACTATATCGCAAAAAATCATAAACCCACGTTCAATGATGAAATACAGAAAGCAAAAAAATATTTCTCTATATTGAAAACCAATTTTGACTTAATGACTACTGAACAAAAAAAGATTTTCTATGATCTGGCCGCAGATATGGAAATGGCGCAAATCCGCAATAGTTGTTTGGTTTCCAATGTATCGCGGCAACCAGAGAAAGACACAAAACAAAAAAATAAACAAGACCAAAAGGACATAAAAACTGAAGCAGTTCACAAATGCGGTCAACAGCTTCAACAAAGCAAAGAAAATTTGTTGTCAATAAAAATCGATGAATCTTTGTTGCGGGCCCTAAATTGGAAATTGGAATCGCAAATGGTATTGCTGCAATTGGTATACAAAGATCCAACCAAATCCTTAAAAGCATTTGAGCAATGGATACAAAAAATGCCCGCAAGCCTGCAAAACGGGCACAATTATTACCATATCGCGCGTGCTTTGGAAATGGGCGGAAGGTGGTCAAAATCAATGACCCATTATCAAAAAGCCCGTCAAAAAGCAAAATCTGAAAATTTGAGAACATTGGCTGATTCAGGTATAGCGCGCATTCTTTTTTATCGAGGTTATCATGACCGAGCATTGAAAAAATTTGAAAATGTGAATATTTCTGCGGACAATAAAAATATTGGGATATGGAAACTCAATGATTTGTTTAGGAATATGCTACGTGGTCAACAAGCTTTGAAGACCGCGAACCAGCAAAGCGTGAAAAAAGCACCGTCCCAGATACAAAGCAAAAATTCCCTGGATCAATATTTTAGAATTTTGGACGCGCATATACAACAAAAAAATCTTTTGCATGGCCACTTACTATGGCAAGGCTTCTTAGTTCTCAAAGGAGAATACCTATTGCTGATGGAGCGTGAACGCCAGGCTGTGTATGATTTGCAAAATTTGTCATCCAATGAGGCGTGGATAGCATGGCATAGTCAATTGATGCAAGGTAAGATACGAGTGCAGGCATTGACAAAAATGGCACAGACTGCACAAAAACTTCGCGCCACTTTGGAATTGTTGTCTTTGTCCGAAAAATTGATGATATATGATTTATACTTTGAAACTTTCCGGATTTATGTGAAAATATTGCAAGAAAACAATAAAGAAGATACAGCACGCAATCGGATCAATAAATTGTTTCAGAAATATAAGAATAATAAAATCGTCTCCCGTAGAGATATCCAGACTCATTGGCATGAAATATTGCTCGCTGGTTTGGATAGCACAAAGAAAAATACCGAAGAATGGCAGGCCATTTGGCAGTATTTGCATACCAAAAATAGGAGTTTACGGATTGATTCTTGGAGATTGCAAATACGATATGCAGACTTTATTTTGGCGCAAAAAAATAACAAAAAAAATGCTAAAACAAAAAATAAAAAACAACCGCGAGTATTGTATATGCAAGCCTTAAGGCAGATTCAAAATAAGGATATGTATCGTCAAAACCCGCTTTATTTCAATGATACCAATCATGTATACTTGACTATGATAGAGTTTTATAAAAATGAGCGCAAAGAAAAGGAATTGCTGGAATTGCTAAATGAATACTATGCCTGGAAATATAAGGTCAACAAAACAAATACAGTCTTAAGGTAATGGTTCATCGCTTATATTATTGCCCTCGAACCAAAAAAGCAACACGTATTGTGTTGCTTTTGCTAGGTTGTTAATATATTTTTTGT
>CAZCVM010000119.1:3424-6796 GCA_964501965.1 uncultured Leptospiraceae bacterium
GTCTTGGAAAATGTTATCTTGATTTGTATTATTATTATTATTTTTTTGTGCTGGCGGCGAATTGCCCGGATCCAATATGTTTGTATCAATTTTGTCCATGCTTCTCACTGAAAGCCCTTTGCCGGCTGGACAAATATCACAGCTTTCTGTAGGCTCATCACCAGGTGCGAATATTTCATGCATTTTATGACTGCATTGAGCAGTGGGCAGTTTGCCGGATTTGGAACATATCGCAATGGATGCCATTTTTGTAAAATGTCCAAACCCGCTATTGGGTAAATGTCCTTGAGCATAAGAATAATACCTGCCAAATAATGGAGCGGCCACGCCCCCTCCGGTCTGACCGATGCCGAGAGTCAGGCCATTTGTGTCAAAACCAAACCAGACTGCTGTAGCAATTGTATGATTGAAACCGACAAACCAGGCATCGCGGTAATTGTTGGTGGAACCGGTTTTTCCGGCTACTGTCTTTTGATACCATGATCTGGAGCCGCCACCGGTTCCATGGCTGGTGGCGGTCTTGAGCATGGAACTAATATACGTGGCTGTCGCCGGAGAAAAAATGCGATACATTTTTTTTGTTTTGATCTGATCCAGTTTTCTGTTGGCTTCTTTTTTGCCATTGATAATTGTATTGCCGTCCGGGTCTTCTACTTTGACAATACCATAAGTGACCAGATTGGTCCCGCCCCTGGCAAATACAGAATAGGCCCGCGCCATTTCCAAAGGTGAAATATCTGCCGAACCCAATGCGATGGACAAGTCTTTGGCAAATCTTTTTTCCGTATCTTTCGGATCAGTCAGTCCAATAAGCAATCCAGCCTTGGTAATGATATCCTGAATACCGATTTTTTCCGCAACTTTCACAGATATAACATTGCGTGACAATTCCAATGCTCTGCGCAATCGAATCGGTCCGAGATATTCTCCGGAAAAATTTTCAGGAATCCAAAAATCACCCATATCATCCAAATACAATAACGGAGTATCTTCTACCAAAGTTGCCGGAGTAAATCCATGACTTTCCATAGCAGTAGCATATACAATCGGCTTAAAGGATGATCCTGTCTGACGCCGCATTTGCACGGCACGGTTGAGTTGATTGTCTGATTGAAAACCGGAACCGCCTATCATGGCGCGTATCTGACCAGTTTTGTAATCTATGCTGATCAAAGCTACTTCGACTTGCTCCCTATTGTCCAGATGTTCGCTCGTTGTCCTAAATTTATGAAAACTGTTGACAATTTGTCGTGTTCCAGTAAAAAAATTTACTAGCTCCGCGTCATCAAAATAAGTTTGCGCAAATTCATTCGCGAAAAATTCCTGCGTTTGAGAAGTTTTCTTAATCACCGGCTTCAGGTTCAATGTATTGCTCATTAATTGCCATATTTCCGAAAACTCATTGCTCAAATGTTCTTCGCGCGGCGTTACCCGTTTTGGCTTGCTGCGTTTTCTTTGAACAGCTATTCTTTTTGCCACAGCTTTTTGCGCCGCACGTTGCATTTTGAGGTCCAGCGTGCTATAAATTTTTAGTCCCCCGGAATATAGTCTATCTTTGCCCACTCTTGATTCCATGATTCGTCGAATGTACTCTGTAAAATAGGGAGCTTTGTCAACGCGGCTGCCCCAAGCGGTTATTGACGGCGAGTTGATTTTATTTTGATAATTTTGCCAAAATGTATCAAATGCATTTTCAGCCTGCTGCGGTGTGATAAAACCATTTTCTACCATGCGAGTTAATGCGATCTGGTGTCGATTCCTACTTCGATGCGGATATTTGAGCGGAGAATACGAATTGGGAGCGGACGGCAAAGACGATAACAACGCAGCTTCTGCTATACTGATTTCCTTAACTGGTTTATCAAAATAAAAGTTGCTGGCTGCTTCCACACCGTATGCGCCGTGGCCAAGATATATCTGGTTGAAATAAAGATTTAGGATTTCTTTCTTAGTATATTTTTGCTCGAGCATCAAAGCAATGATTGCTTCTTTCAATTTGCGGACATAGGATCGCTCACGGTTGGTCAATACTATTTTGGCCAATTGCTGGGTAATGGTGCTTCCGCCTTCCTTAATCCGTCCAGCTAGAAGGTTGACAAAAAAAGCTCTCACAATGCCCCTTGGATCAACGCCGAAATGGTCGTAAAAACGGTTGTCTTCCATTGCCACAAAAGCCTGGATTAAATGTTTTGGAAAATCTTCATAAGGTACCAACGCTCTTTTTTGGGTAAAAAACTCGCTGATTAATTCTCCATGAATATCGTACAATTGAGACGGAATTTTGGGCCGAAAATCATTGAGCTTTTCTATGCCATCAAAATCTTTAAAGGCTAATATGGAGATGCCAATTGTGATCCCAAAAATAAAGGCAACTGCAAAAAGAATATTTTGAAAAATGCGATTGTTCATACACCATTCACCTAAGATACCTTGGACATATTGATTTAAGCCTATCTTAAAGCAAGGACAGCGAACACAAGTATTTTTTTTATGGATGGAAATGTCATCATGGCACAATTGCCATAAAATATGGCGGCAATCCAGTGGATATCGGATTGGCTGTGAGCATTTTTTTTTGATTTGGGTCTAAAATCCAAATTCCGGGTTGATATATGTTTCTAGAAGCAATAAAAAGCAGATTTTCGTCTTTATCATAAAGAAGATGACTAAAATACCCGGAAGTAGAATCAGAAATCTGTAAAATGGTTTGATCAATTTTTTTTTGCGCTGTATCGATTAGCGCAACAGACGTTTGGTAGGCCGCGTTGGATACAATAGCATACAAATCGCCCGAGTTGGTGAAAGCAAAATGGTTTATTTCTTTATCCAATTGAATTTCTGAAATAAGAAAATCTGCCACAGAAACAGTTGCTGTACTCTGATCAATGCGCAGAGTTTCTATACCACCATCCAATTGATAATAATTGCCATAATACCCCATGGTCGCGATATGCAAATTTCCTGTATGCGGGTGGTATTGAAAATTTGTATTTGGATTGGTTCCTTTTAATGTCAAGGATTGCTGGATTTTGTTGGTTACTGGGTCTACAATGAGTACCAGGCTATGGTCTGTTGGTTTATAAAGATTGTTGCGGTTGAGCCGTTGCAATGAAACAAAAAGCAATGGAGTATTGTCAACATAGTGGATATGCAGAGAATGGGCTTCAGGAATGCCGTCAGAGTCCGCGTACTGACGAATATCAATATTATGAATGGTTTCGCCTGTTTGAGGATTGATCACCAAAAGATAAGGTTTGTTGTACAAAGTAATAAATGCTTTGGTAAGACTAAAAAATGCTATGTCCTGCGGATTGGATCCGGCTGGAAGATTGATTTCCGCAGTTAGCGAAAACCCAGCCTTGGGATCCAAAA